>JAYTAD010000038.1:0-15060 GCA_043737705.1 Candidatus Saccharimonadota bacterium
CTTAGTATTCTGCGTAACTCGCTTTCAGCTCAAACATACTCGAATAGCTAGGAGTGTCTTGCAGTATTTTTACCGGATAATACAGAGACCCCAGACCCCACGGGCTGCTTTGAGCTCCGTAGCCCAATCGACATCTGCAACTGCCCGAGACTAGCGGGTGGTTCAAGACTGATTAAGCGCGAGGCTGTTTGAACCGCTGGTAAGCGGTGAGTTCCGCAGCGCCAGTCTTGGGCCGACTGATAGTCCCGGTGCAGTGAAGCCGTCGAAAAGCTTTTTGTTTCTTTTTACGATTAAAAAGAAAAAGGACATTTGTTACTTTGGCAAAAGTAAGGATTGATCAGCTTATATAATTTAATAAAAATATTCAAAAAACTAACTTTCTCTATCACCGGGACACGCGGAACCCGATATACGCGTCTGCAATGCCCGGCGTAGCGCCCAAATACAACGCCAGCACCCCCGCGCCACCGTCATCGTCCCAAGCGCCTCCACGGAGGAAGCCACGCACAGCCGTCTCGCCAGCATTACTATACAAAAGGCCGACTCCCTTGCTGGAATTCCAAGTATTGGCATTGGCTAACCCAGTAGTGGTTGGCGACGGGTTATACGGCAAACTGCCAGCAGCCGTGACAGCAGTCCATTCTTTCCAGGCATAGCCAGGCTCGGCGGTTATACCGGGTTGACCAGTCGTCGAAGTACCGGCTGTCCAATTCCAAACGTTGCCAGCTATGTCCCAGATAACTTCGCCGTTAGTCAGAGTCAAGGTCCGGCGTTGGTTGGACGGGCTGCTTTGGCCCGTACCGCTGTAGCCATTGGCATCATTACTGTCAGCAGCCAGAGAATTGGCGGGAACGCTATCGTCATGGCCGGAATAGATAAAGCCACTTCCGACCACACCACTGCTCCAGTTGGACGGGACGCCAAGCACGTTTTGAGCGATGGTCAGGTATTCGGTCTCGGTAATCAAGTGGCAGCCCGTGCAGCCGACTACGTTCGGGCTGTAGGTGGCGGCAGTTGTTTGGCTAATGGAAACCCAAGGAGTCCCGGAAGCTTGAGAGACAGGCACCGTGGCGCTTGCTACCTTAGCGTTATACTTCATCGTACAGAAATCACTAGTCCCGTACGTCGAGCTGCCCGGCACCACAATAAAGTTCAACGGACAAACGAGGGCTACTTGGAGCGGCGCGGATTCGCTAGTGATACGGTAGTTAGTGTTGCCGCTAGTAGCGATAAGAGAAAAGGTTTTGGGGTTGGCGGCGTTGTCTGGCTGGTAGGTATAAGTAGTACCACTACTTCCCTTCAGACATATACTACTAGCGGCCGGCAAGGCACTGCAGTCATTGGTTAGTGGGTAACCGCTGTTGTCGACTTGGTAGAGCTTGAGACGTTTGGACGAGTTGCTCAGGTCAGCCGTTAGCGAGGCAGCGGTGGCTCTTTGGCTGATACCTCGGTAGGCCACGATAGTAATAGCTGCCAGGATGCCAATCACGACGATGACAATCAGGAGCTCGACAATGGTGAAGCCGGTTTGTTTGGCACTCGGTTTGAACATGCTTGTACTGTAGCACCCGGCCTCCTGGAAGCGCAAGCGGTATCCGCTCGCGTGGGCTTAATTAATAGCCGCGAGTGTCCACTCGAACGCGAGGATCGACGGCATCCGTATCGGGCATTTGAGGTTCTGGGAAGGTCTTTGTCTCGAGATTCTCGAGGACTGGCTGTTGGTCGATTCGGTATGAATTGGTTGATACTTCCTTGACGGGACGCGCTACTTGGTTCTCGCGGTCTCGATTTTGACCACCGCCGTTACCACCGCCACCGACTTCGTTGATGACAGGAATCACGATTGGCGTTCGGCGAGTTTGGTCGTACAAAATATGAGTAATCTCATCTTTTAGCTCTTTCTTGATAACATCAAGGTCGATGTGTTTTGTGCTAAATGATCGAGCCACCTTCTGCTTCAGATACTGACGAACAGTCCCCATCAATTCTTCGCTGTCGCGCAGGTAAATAAAGCCGCGACTGATGATATCAGGGCTGGTCATCAATCGTCCGCTGCCACGAGCAATCGTCAATACAACCACAAAGATACCTTCTGTCGCCATGTGAATACGGTCTTTAAGGACGACTTCCGAGACGACTGCCCCGCTGTCGTCGTACATAATACCGCCCACTGGGATTCGGCCAGTCTTTTTAGCACCTTCTGTCGTGATTTCAATCACGTCACCGCTGTCACAGACAAAGATATTGGCACGTGGAATAGCCGCCTCTTTTTCGGCAAGCTCGGCATTATGAGCCAACATGTGAAACTCACCATGAATTGGCAGATAATACTTTGGATTAAGGGCTCGTATCAGTTTGACATGGTCGTCATAATAACCGTGACCAGAAAGGTGCAGTGGACCAATGCCCGTCAGGTGTGTTTTGCTATTTTGGATAACATCACTACCTTCGCGCATCAAGCCATCAACCGTTCGGGTGACGTATTTCTCGTTACCCGGAATTGGGTTGGAGCTAAAAACAATGACATCCGAATTTTTAATCTTGATAAACTTATGGCTACCGCTCGCCATGCGGTTAAGAACCGCGTTAAATTCACCCTGTGAACCGGTACAGACAATCGTGACCTTGTTATCGGGTAGTTTAACGATGTCTTCCATTTTCACGACAACGTCTTTGGGTACTTTGATGACACCGGCACGTAGGGCGACCTCGAGGTTTTGAATCATACTGTAACCGGCGAAAGCGACCTTGCGGTCATGTTGCTTGGCTTCGTCTAGAATAACTTGCATACGGTGAATCTGGCTACTAAAACAGCTCAAAATCAGACGACTTTGTGGATATTTCACCATGATCTGTCCCATGCTCTCTTGGATATCAAACTCACCGTGAGTGTGGCCACCCTCTGACTCACAGTTGGTCGACTCGTTCATAAGCATCAAGATGCCTTCTGTCGTAGCGATTTCGGTCAGACGCTCAAGGTCAAACTTTTTACCATCAACGGGGGCTTCTTCAAAACGCCAATCTCCGGTGTCAATCAAAACGCCAAGTGGCGTACGGATGACGACGGCGGTTGCATCAGGGATTGAGTGGTTGACTCGCACAAGTTCGATATTAAAACTATCACCAAGTTGCACGCGTTCATGAAGATCTGGGTTGAGTTCGTTATAGACCGGCTCGTACCCGCTGGTTGCCTCTTCCATAGTGCGCTGGACCATACCAATGGTAAATTTACTGGCATAGACAGGTGCCGGAATTTTGTGAGCAATATGACGAAAGGCGCCAATGTGATCAAGGTGTCCGTGGGTAAATACGACGGCACGAATTTTGTGCTTATTTTCTTCCAGGTAGCTAATGTCAGGAATAATATAGTTAATACCCGGGTAGTCTGCGCCGGGAAACAGGAAACCACAATCGATGACAATGATATCATTTTCATATTCGATCGCCATCATGTTTTTGCCGATGCCCATTTCGCCCAAGCCACCGATTGGCATAATCTTGAGCTTTGGACCGCTTGTTCGCGGTTGGCGTTTTTGGTCGGCCGTACTAAACTGGCGACCATCATAACCGTTATAGAGCGATTTGTTAACCGGAACGTTAATAAGGTGCTGTGAAGCTTGTAGATTGACGCCTTCGCTGGTTCGGCGTTGGGCGCGGAAAACCTCGCCTTTGCGGGTTTGCGTATTAGCCAGAACCGTGTTGCTTGATTTTGGCCGTGGGTGTTGCTGCGGCCGTTTAGATTGGTCGTTGTTTTGTGGTGTTGAGATTCGTTGTGAACCCATATGTTATTGTTCCTTTTCTTTTTCAAGAATTTCTATTATTGTTGATAGCTTCATAAAATCGTCGATTAGTGTGGCGCGTAGGTTGCCGTTGTATAACGCAGCGGCCGGATGGTAAAGCGGGACAACCACTATATCTGTGCCGTCGAATGCGACCTTTGTCGGCTGACCGTGAATCGCACTAATTTTTTGATCAGGCAGGAAATATTCCATGCTATGCCTGCCTAATGTCACTACAATTTTTGGTTGAATGATATTTAGCTGGCGCACCAAGTAGGGTAAAAAGGCCTTCTTTTCTGCTGGTAACGGGTCTCTGTTGTCTGGCGGGCGGTATTTTACGATGTTCGTGATGTACACGTCACTCCGCGCTAAACCGACTTGAACCAACATCTTGTCTAGGAATTTTCCGGCGGCGCCGACGAAGGGCAAACCCTGCTCGTCTTCTTTTTTACCCGGCGCTTCTCCAATAAAGACAATGTCGGCGTCAATGCTACCGTCACCCATTACAAGGTTCATGGCTATCTTGGCCAAATCTGGGCAGATATTATTTGTTAGAATATCCGCCCTAATTTGCTCAAGAAGTATCTGTTTTTTGCTCACTTTACCTTATATCTTACAAGACTGCGTTTAGTACCTATTACTGTACCTCAAATACTGATTATTTGCAAACTTAAAGGTCTTTAAGACTTAAACTGAGCCGTCCGCGATCATCGATACCAATCAGTCGGGCTTTGACGATTTGACCTTCGGTCAAGACATCACTGACCTGCTCAACTCGGTCGTGGGATAGCTCGCTAATGTGGACCATGCCGTCGATGCCGGGCATGATGTTGATGAAGGCGCCAAAGTCTTTGATGCTGACGACCTTACCTTCGTAAATAGTACCGACTTCTGGCTCTTCGGTCAGGCCACGAATCCAGTTCATTGCCTTTTCAATAGCCGCCGCGTCGACTGCCGCCACAGTAATAAGCCCGTCTTCTTTGATATCAATCTGGGCACCAGTTTCACTGGTAATGCGGTTAATCGTTTCACCACCTTTTCCAATAACTGCACCGATTTTGTCGGGGTTAATCTTTATTTTCTCGATGCGTGGAGCGTACTTGCTCAGTTTTTCGCGTGGTTGAGCCAGTGTTTCAAGCATGTGTTTCAGAATAAAGGCCCGGCCCGGTTTTGACTCGGTCAAAGCTTGGCGCAGGATATCAAGTGGCAAACCGTGCACTTTCATGTCCATCTGGATAGCCGTGATGCCTTTAGCAGTACCGGTTACCTTGAAGTCCATATCACCAGCAAAGTCTTCGGCATCGGCAATGTCGGACAAAACGTACGGCGTATCGCCATCAAGCATCAGACCCATAGCAATACCAGATACAGGGGCCTTCAAGGGAACGCCGGCGTCCATCAGGGCTAAGACGCTACTACAGGTAGCGGCCATCGACGTCGAACCATTTTGGCTCATAATCTCCGTGACGCTACGGATAGTGTAAGGAAACTCCTCTTCAGTTGGAAGGACAGGAATGACGGCCCGTTCTGCCAAGTAACCGTGACCAATTTCGCGTCTTCCCGCTCCGCTCAGTCGACGAACCTCACCGACAGTATAGCCAGGAGCATTAAAATGATGCATATAGCGGCGGAGGTAATCATTTTGCTCCATGCTGTCCACCATTTGAGAATAGCTCAAAGGTGCCAACGTCACGATATTTATGCCTTGGGTAATACCGCGCGTAAAGATTGACGAGCCGTGTGTCCGAGGAAGAACCCCGACTTCGCTCGATAGTGGACGAATTTCATCAAGCCGACGACCATCGGGACGAAGTTTATGTTCAACAATCCCCCGACGTACGTCTTTGTGAAGGGCACTGGTGAAAGCTTCGTCGTACTCAGCGTGCAACGACTTGTACTCATCAACACCGACTCGCTCGGCCGTGGCCACGTGAAACTGGTCGCGTAAGGTAGAGACTAATTCGTTGCGCTCTGGATATGGCAAGCGGAGGTCTTCGCCTAACTTGCCCTCTACCCACTCGTCGACAGCTTTTTGAATCGCTTCATCGGGCAAAATCAATTCATAAGCCAGTGTTTCAACACCAACTTTCTGGGCCAACTCAAGTTGAGCCGCGATAGCGGGTTGATAAGCATCGTAAGCCCAGGCCAACGCGTCGGCAACAACCTCTTCTGAGATTTCATTAGCACCAGCTTCAACCATTGTAATACCGCTGGCAATACCGGCTACAACCAAGTCGAGGTCACTCTCTTCACGCTCCTGCGCGCTGGCAAAAGCCTTGAATTCGCCGTTTACTCGGGCGATACGAAGACCAGCCACCGGTCCATCAAATGGCGCACCGGTCAAACTAAGCGCGGCCGAGGCCGCAATCATGGCGACCATATCAGGCCGAAATGAAGGGTCCATCGAAAGAACGGTTGCTACGGTCTGAACTTCTTGGCGGTAGCCCTTTGGAAATAGCGGACGAATCGGGCGATCGATTAGGCGACCAATCAAAATTGCTTCGTCACTAGGACGACCTTCGCGCTTTACAAAGCGGCTCCCGCTAATCTTGCCACTGGCATAAAATTTCTCTTCATAATCGATTGATAGTGGAAAATAGTCCATGCCACTAATCGATTTTTTACTCACCATGGCGGTTCCAAGCACAACCGTCTCGCCGTACGTCACCAGCACACTGGCGCTCGTACGAAAACCGACACGATTCACTTCTAAAGTAAGAGTTTTTCCCGCAAGTTGCGTCTCTACCTTGATAATATCTTTTCCGTATGGGTTGATAGTTGCCATCATTGGCCTCCTTTTTATGCCCACATGGTTCGATAAGTAAGGGGTGCAGAGCTTCTTCTCGCGAAGATTTCCTGTATCCGCCACCTAAAACCCGTGGGCGTTATTACACTTTGTATTATACCTCACCGTGGCGGGTTGTCGATAATTTATCGTACGTCGCGGCGACGAAATGTCACGATGGCCATAAGCAGGGACATAACGATAAGACTTACATAAACCACTACATCGATAAGATTGATAGTTCCCTTGGCGATATCGGGTGCAGGGAAATAATGGAGAAGCGATACATTTTCATATGGTTGCAGCCACGCAACGGCTGCCGCAAAGGTCGTTAACAAAAAGCTCCCAACTGTTACGAGGACACCAATGCCAGTCGTTATGCCCTTCTTACCTGTGGCCAACCCAAGGCTAAAAATCATAGTCGCGATTGTGACGGCTAATAGCCACATCATACCGCCCAGCCGTACCAAGACAAGCCAATCTATAGTCTCGCCTATCACCATCACGCCAAGCTTAATTCCCAGCAGCGTTGCCAACGTGACGGTAAAGCAAATGAACACAATGACAGTCCACTTTGACAAAAGTATCCGCGAGCGACTGAGCGGTAAAGCCAGCAATGTTCGCAGTTGACCTTTTTCTTCTTCGCTAACGGTCAGTCCGACAGAGAGAATAATCGTTAGTATGCTAATGAAAATCGGAATACGGATATCGAATAGCTGGCTACCCAGATAAGTGGGAAGTGCTTTGAGATTATCAAGATTACCGACAAGACCCTGAAAAGCGGGTGGCAAACTTTTGACTAGTTGGTCCAGACCATTATCCTGGTGAAACGCGGGATAAAAAATCGTCATCAGAAAGCCCATAAACGCCAGGCCAAGACCCCAGCCAATAATGAAGGCCCGTTTGTCGTACAGTGTTTTAGTAAATAGGTTATACATGTGGTGCCTTGCTTGTTTCGAGGGCATACAGATCTTCGAAAGCACTCTCCAGGGTATGATCGGCAATAGTCATATCAATAAGGTGCGGGATACCCCCCAACCAAATCTGAAGCTTGGCTGGATCGGCTTTATAGGTAAATGACAGCTCATAGCCGCTGGCGTGCCGTTTTTGGATAACCAATTCAGCTACATTGGGCGGTTTTACTATGTGGCGACTCACAATCCGGACCGCTTTGGCTCCACTACTCATCAGTTGTGTGGCTGGCATATCTTTTATCAGCTTGCCATCTCGTATTAACAAAATACGACTACAAACCTCGACCACCTCGTTTAGGTAGTGTGAAGACATAAAAATAGTAGTGCCGCGCTCTGTCTCTTCACGAATCAACTCAACGAAGAGTTGTTGCATCAAAGGATCGAGCCCACTGCTTGGTTCGTCCAGAATCACCAGCTCGGGACTGGCCATAAAGGCAGCGATAAGGGCAATTTTTTGCTTGTTACCGCGTGACAAATCATTAATTTTTTTATCGAGTTGGGGTTCGAACCGCTTGGTAAGCTCACGCAGCCTGTCTTGGTTTTTTACACCGTAACGATGGGAAATAAAGCTAAGATACTGCTTGCCACTCAGGTTAGCAAACAAACTCATATCGCCACTGGCAAACCCAATCTTGTGGTGTGAGCGGTGGGCATTTTGGGGAACGATGGCCTGACCGAAAATCTTTACCGAGCCACTACTCGCTCGCAAAAAACCAAGTATGATATTTATGGTGGTTGATTTACCCGCCCCATTAAGACCAACAAAACCAACGACTTCGCCTTTTTCTACCGAAAAACTGACGGCATCAATAGCCGGCACAGACTTGTAGAGTTTAGTCAGGTCGCGGACGGCAAGTACAACTGAATCATTCATTCTGCTTATAGTATACAACTGTTATAGAAAAGTTGGGGGGATAAAAAAACTCCGCAATTATTTGCGGAGTTTGAGTGCTGCGACTGTTGCCTTGTAGGCATCGAAGTTTTTACGTTCAAGGTACTTAAGAAGTCGTTTACGACGACCAACCATCTGAATCAAACCGCGACGCGCCATGTGGTCGTGCTTGTTGGTTGCAAGATGCTCGGTAATCTCTTTAATACGAGTCGTCAGAACTGACGCTTGTGCCTGTGGCGAACCGACGTCGGTTTTGTGAGTTTGCGTCAAAGCGAAGGCTTTGGCTTTGTTTTCTGCTGTAATCATTAGTTGTGTACTATAGCAGAGTTTTGCACAGGGTTCAAGGGTATAAATAGCACTCGTTTACTTTTCACCATAAATGTGATATAAAAGTATATAGTTTCGCGTCTGTCTTTTGTGATGGGCGCTCGAGACGCACCTTCAGAAAAGACAGACACCTCCCTCCCCGACTAACCTTAGGAATGGCAATGAAAGAGTTCACTAGCACTTCAGTGGTTCGGCCCGGTGCCGACATGAACAAGCGCAACTGGCAGTTTGAGCGATGGACGTGGGCAATCGCCTATGCTTTCATCGTGTTGATTCCCATCGCGATGCTTCTGGCCAAGGGCAATTCCCTTGTCTGGTTGGCAGTACTGATGGGACTCGGTCCACTTCTGGCTGGCGTGTGGCTGTTCGCCACCAACCAGCTCGGAGCCAGGGACAAATCACCCCGCGAAAGGACGGCTTACCGTCAGGCGGCAGTTGCCTGGCTAGTACAGTCGGCCATCGTGGCAGGACTTATCGGGTCCGGCGCGTTCTTTGTCATTCTTGTGGGAAATGGTAGCTGGCTCAGCTACGATCTCCTGAAGAGTGGCGGGTTCGTAACCTACCTGTTGTTCGGCCTAACTCCCGTCATCTGCTACGCGGCGGCCATTCAGCGACTGCTTGCAAAGCGGTCAATCGGCCGAACAATAGTACTTGGGATAGCGAGTTTGTTCGCACCCTGGTTCTGGTCCGGGTTCGCGGTTTATGCTGCCTACCACGTGATGTAATCAAGCTCGGGGCGGCCACATGGTCACCCCGAGCTTGAGATCTGTCTTTTCTGAATTTAACTATTGACTTTATATCTGTTAAATGCTATTATTATGCCTGTTATGTGGGAAATTTCAAGTCTCCCTTCGCACCGAGAATTATCTGTACGAAGAATCCTTACCTATGCCCTAGCTGCACTTTTGGCGGCCTTTTTATGGGTAATACTGCTCGCTCCAACGACCCACGCGGCGGATGCTACTTGGAGCGGTTCGACCATAAACTACCAAGGTAACAGCTACCTTGGACCGGCCACCAGCGCAACACTCAAACAACTCAACCTGCTCGATAAAACAAAGGCCTACACCTATGTCGACCCGGCACCGAGTGGTACGGGAACCAGCACCAACAATGCTACGCGTTACATGCACGTTATATATTTTGCCCCTGAGGTTGATGTCAGTACCGCAACAGGTGCCAAATATAAAACCTACATCTACCAAGGACCCAATAATTTTTCAAATCCGACAAATCCTATCAGCATCTCCACCACTACACAAGCAGCCGCCGCGACCGCTGGAACGACGTCGTGTAACGTCGAAAATGGGCTGGGTTGGATCATCTGCCCCATCACCAACACGCTCGCTGCAGGCATGGATTGGGTATTTGATATGCTGTCTGGTTTCTTGGCTGTACGACCGGCTGGAACAGGGCAAGATACTGCCCTTTTCCGCGCTTGGAGCTACATGCGCAGCTTTGCCAACGTAGCATTTGTGATTAGCTTCCTGATTATTATCTACTCGCAACTCACCAATGTCGGCATCACCAATTACAGCATTAAAAAATTACTACCACGGCTCATCATCGCAGCCGTGCTCGTAAACGTGTCGTACTATATCTGTGCAATTGCTATCGATATTTCGAACATCCTGGGATACTCTTTGCAAGACGTCTTTATACAAATCCGCAACTCGTTGGTTGGGACCAATGGAAATAGTTGGGACCTGATGAGCTGGGAGAGTTTGAGTGGATTTATTCTGTCGGGTGGTACCCTAGCGGCAGCTGGAGGAATCGGGCTCTTTACGACGCTTTCTACCTATGGACTAGCCGGCTCGATTATCCTTTTGCTACCCGCCCTAGTTATTGGGCTGACGGGTGTCCTGGTGGCGCTGCTTATTATGGCCGCTCGACAAGCCATCATCACTCTGCTGGTTATCATTGCGCCGCTCGCTTTTGTCGCCTACCTGCTGCCAAATACCGAGAAATGGTTTGAAAAATGGCGTAGCACCTTTATGACAATGCTGATTCTTTTTCCGGCCTTCTCGGTTGTGTTTGGCGGCTCCCAGCTGGCAGCGACGGCGATTATTCAAAACGCCGATTCGATCAACCTGGTTATTTTGGGCCTGCTTGTTCAAGTCGCACCGCTTTTGATTACCCCGCTGCTTATTAAGCTCAGCGGCTCAGTAGTTAGCAGAATTGCAGGCTTTGTCAACAATCCGAACAAAGGCATTGTCGATCGAACCAGAAACTTCGCTAAGGATCGCGCCGATAACCGCAAGGCTCAACGACTGGGCGACGGCGTCAAGCGTGGTCAATTCTTACGCCGCAATGCGCAACGCGTTGATCACAACCGCCGTAAGCGCGAAGGCCAGCGCAAGATATACGAGGGCGAGACCGATAACCGTTTTGCTGGTTCGTACGACGGGGCTGCGCTCCATGAAGCGCAACACGAGATAGAGACGGCAAAAAAGACTATCGATGAACGCTTGTCTAGAGACCTTAGTCTCAAAATAAAGATGGATACAGGAATGCTCAACAAAGAGATGAAGATGCGAGTAGTTACCGACGAGGCGGCGACGGAAAAAGGTAAGCTTGATAAAATCCACGAAGATTTACGGGCTGGACAAGTCACAAACTATGGAGCGGCGCTATCCAGCCTTAGTCAGCGTTCCGAAACGGCAGCACGGGATCTAGCTCTAACGTCCATAGCTACCCAGAGTGCCAAGCGTATTCAACAAGTAGGAGTCTCGGATTCACTTATTAAGAATGTGGATACAGTGGACGGTGTTTCTTTAAGAAAATATGCGGGGGGTATCGATACCGAAAACGGCGCCGACTCCGCGTTGGCATTTGCGGTCTCTCAAAAATATGAAGCGGAAGTTAAGCTTGTTAATGAACGGACTCAACTTATCAAGCAGTTCAAGCTTAACGGAGAGGAACGCCAAGATCTTGCCATGGGCAATAAAGTTGTACAAGGAAAATACAAAATAGGTACCCAAGAATTCACATACGATTTCACTCCTGATGACACCTTCGCAAGAGATGCCGCTATTGATATGCAGCTCGGAATTGGTTCATTTGCAGACATTCAGGAAATTATACAAAACTCCGGTGGCTCGCTGAAGGATTACAGAAAAACTATATCCGAGGCAATATCTACGAAGGGAATCCCGAACAAAGCAGCCTGGACGGGTGGTGTATTCATAGATAAGATTCTTCGTGGCGATATTGTAGATAAAGCCAAAATGGAAAGTGAAATCGTCGATACCTATATTCTTAAGGGTAAGATTAAGCCAGAAGTATTGGCTATGAACGACGCGATCTCCATTCAAACCATGACACGTGCTATCGATGCCGCGCCTCGTACACCGGATCTTGACAAAAAATTAGCTGGATTAAAAAAGACCATCGGTCTTATTCTAGACGAGAATAACGAAATGTATCGAACAACATCAGAAGCATCGCGCGAGGCATTTAGTGATTTAGCGAGCAGAATCTAGGAATGAATGCCCAAGTCTTCAAGCTTAATCGCCGAATCAATCGACATATCGTTTATCGAAATCCTTCTTAACTTATTGCAATACGCCCCCACTCCAAGCACGCTGCCGATATCCTCGGCCAAAGTTCTAATATAGGTACCACTACCAACGTTCGCACGAATTTTAATTTCTGGATAAGTATAATTAATTAATTCCAAGTTATGGACCATGACTTGCCGAGTGGGTACGATCACTTCAACGCCCTTGCGGGCTAATTTATAAGCTCGCT
This sequence comes from Candidatus Saccharimonadota bacterium, assembly GCA_043737705.1. GTDB lineage: Bacteria > Patescibacteriota > Saccharimonadia > Saccharimonadales > Saccharimonadaceae > UBA1547. Next base: position 12,508 of record JAYTAD010000038.1, read on the forward strand.
GGCCGTCAACCTTTATCGCGCTATAAATGGGTGGCCGTTGCGTAATCTCGCCACGAAACTGGCCAAGCGCATCTTCAATTTGCTGCATCGTTGGTACCTTATCTGAAACATCGATTAACTCACCTTCAGGGTCACCCGTCGTACTAGTTTGGCCCAAACGAATGGTCGCTTCGTAAACTTTATCGAGCTTGCTATACATGCCGGCATTCTTGCACTCTTTGCCGACAACTATAATCATGAGGCCGGTCGCGAACGGATCAAGTGTCCCCGTGTGCCCAACTTTCACTCGCTTGTTTTGTTGCTGGCTCAGGACACGGCGCACACGAGCCACAACGCCAAAGCTTGTCATGTGAGCAGGTTTATCAATCAAAAGAATTCCATCAGTCATATCAATCGATTATACTAAATATTATGAAGAAAATAATTTTTGGTATTTTTGCCCATCCAGATGATGAAGCTTTTGGACCCTGCGGAACCCTGCTGATGGAGACGCGGGCTGGCACTGAGCTACACCTCATTACTCTGACGATCGGCGAGGCCGGCACCAATCCCGACAACCACCCGGACCTCGGTGATGTCCGCCTGAACGAGTGGAAAACGGCTGGCAAACTCTTGGGTGCTTCGAGCATGCACTTTCTCGGCTACCGTGACGGCCAGCTGAATAATCAGACGATGATTGAGGCTGGGCATAAAATTATCGAACTCGTCACGAAAGTCCTCAAATCGAACGACAAAAACACAGCGGTCGAGTTCATAACGATGGATTTAAACGGTATTTCTGGTCACATCGACCACATCGTGGCAGCGCGCGCCGCCTGCTGGGCGTTCTATCGCCTCAAGGCCAACGACACTCGCTTAACGCGTATTCGCCTCAGCTGTATACCGGACACTACAGTTCCAACCGCCAACACTAACTGGCTGTACATGGAGTCTGGACGAAACAACGATGAAATTGGTGAGGTCATCGATGCCCGCCACCTGCGCGACGATATTATCACCATTATGCGCACCCATCATACCCAACGCGGTGACGGCGAGAGCCATATTGAGCGGCTGAAGGAAAATATCGGCCTCAATTATTTTACTATTAAGACTTAGGGTATTTAGAAGTTGGAGCGTCGCTAACTATTGCTGGCCAGGGATTTTGAACTGGCCTGGATCGCTGTCACCAGAAGGCGCTTGTGGAGGAGTCGGAGGCGTTGGTTCGGGGGCAAAAATATCACCTAAACGCTCGGGTGGTTGAGCTGGTGAAATAGATGGTGGCGGCATAGTTGAAAAATCTGGTAGAGGGGGTGGTAACGGCAGCGTTACATCTGGTGCTGGCGTAACCGGTTGGTCGCCAAACGTCGCATTAACAGCTTCTAGGGCATCGTTGTGCGCGTCAGTATCGCGATGTTGCGCATCAAGGTCGGCCAATGTCTGGCCAGCTGGCTCGGGCACAACTGTCGAATCAATTGGTAAAATTACCGTCTCACCTACAGCCGTCTGTTCCGGCACTATATCCGTAGAGGGTGGTGTATTCGGACTGTTGGCGAAAATATCAACATCAGCATCACCCTTCGACTGATCTGCACCATTAATCGGAGCATTGTAAGTCGGTGATTCGCTCAAATAAGAATGCGTCAGAATAGTTTTGTTTTGATCGTCAGCCAGGTCACGACGAGTATCTTCTTCGGCCTGCTCGGTTGTTGCATTTAGCGTCCCGCCAAGCATTGGTTCGCCAGATGTCGGCGCCCAGTCAACTGCCCCACTGAGTGGTTGGTTGGGAGTCTTGGGCTCCACTACTTCAATAACTGGAGCAGCAAACGCAGGCGCAGCTTCTAGACGATCGGCGAGGACTTGCTCTGCTACGTCGGTGGCTTCTTCTTGATTCTGGGCTTTAACCTCATTTGCAATATCTTCGAGCGTCTTTGCCTGTTCGTGCTTGATTACCAATCCCCCGTCGCTCGGCGGAGTTGACTGGGTAACTGTTTTATCAATCTTGGTTGATATATCTTCTGATAATGTCGTCCTGTCACTCGTTTCTAGCGATGAGAGCTCACCAATTTCGTGTGACTCCTGAAGCTTGGCGGCAATCAGCTGTTGGTCGGCGCCGGCTGCCATCAACTGCGCAGCAACGGTCATTGCCTTTGATGAGGTGCGCGGGTTACTAAAACGGTCGGTGGCTGCCACGATACCCGTCAAAAGAGCAGTGGCAATTTGTTGGTCGAGAAGTGGCTTGTCAGACTTTAATGCATCGCCCAGGCTCACCAACATCTCACTCAGACTGCTTGCTTGGTCGTCGTGCCAATCTAAGCTACCTAGCCGACTTACCTGCTCACCAGCACTTACTGTTGCAACAGTCGCGTCATGGAGGATTCTGCCGTGCGCTTCCAGAGCGCCATCGAGGTGCGCTTGGTCAATAACTCCCAGGGCCAAGACAAGTTCGACGTTGTAGTCACCTTGGCTAAAGTCAAGGTCGTCGCTCGTAATTGTGGTTCGATACGGTGTAATAAAAATCTTAACTACATCACCCTCAACTTTATAGCGTAAATGATCGGCTTTTTCTTTATC
>JAYTAD010000039.1:0-5631 GCA_043737705.1 Candidatus Saccharimonadota bacterium
CGCATATCAAGCGGGCCACTATTTGTAAAAGAAAAACCTCGTTCACTCTTATCGAGTTGTGGTGATGACACCCCCAAATCAACCAATACGATGTCAAACCGCTTCCCTTCTTGTACGAGCTGTTTTGCAGCGGATACAAAATCGGTATGCAACAGCCTCGTCCCCTTGTCCGAAAATGATTTCAAACGCTCAATGGCGTAATTATCACGATCGACCAAAACGGATTCGGCATAGTTTGTGGTTGCTGCCAGAAATTCACGTGCATGTCCTCCATAACCAGCAGTCAGATCGAGATAGCTCTCCCCTACTTTTGGCTTTAGCGACTGTAACGTTGCTTCCAGCAAGACCGGAACATGTAATGCGGGAGATCCCTTAGAATTTTGTTCTTCGTTATCTCCTGATTGTGGTGGATGTTCTTTGATACTCATTTGTCCTTCCAATATAACATGGTCGGACGGTCGAGATCACCTATCTGGTAGTTATGGCTGTTTGTTTTTATCAATGTGTTTGTTTTTATAATAAGTGGCCGAACAATTGGTATATAGGGGGTTACGATGTAACTCATACCCTATCAATTATTCGGTTGAGAGACTTATGTGTGAGGTGGAGTTTTTTGGGAGGTGTGTTTTTTTGAACAAGGTGCGCGGATTTTTTAATGTGGTTCCGTAGCCCACTGCCTAACTACCAGATAGCTGATCTCGAGAGTTTTTCTTGTTGTGATTCAAATTGTTAAAGAACGACAGGAAACATGTACAACCTATGCGTCGGTATCGGCGGCTAATATACGCCAATAGGCACCCGCTCGAACTGCTACCAGACCGTGGTCAATCTTGGCATAATCAAGCAAATGTTGCTCAATCGTCACTCGACCTTGCTTCTGGTCAAGTTCTGCCTCGGTTTTCCCGCGCCTGAACCTTACGTTTATGTCAGCGGTCTTCTCGTCGAGAATGTTTCCACTGGCGTGTAACGCCGATTCTACCTCTTGATCCCATACTGTTTTTGAGTAAAGGTGGAGGTACTGGCCGAAACCACGAGTCAATACGACGCCACTGGCAAATTCATTTCGAAGTTCGGTCGGTATGGATAACCGACGCTTGTCGTCAAGCTTTCGTTCGAAATAATCTACACTGGCCATAGTAATGCTTTATCCGCGGCTCCGTTAGGTTATTTTAATTGTTTTAGTGGTGTTTGTTTTTTCGGTGGTGTTACCCACTTTTTTCCACTGAGTTAACTATACTACCCACATTTACCCACTACAAGCCCTTTTTTTGACATTTTCTGAGAGTATATGATAGTTATTCACAGTTTTGTGGATAAATGGTTATGCTAACAGGGGTATAAAAAATACCACAACCGTGTTGGTGTGGTATTTTTAGCACCGTCGCAAGGCAAATGTTTTGTCAAGATATAGCGAACTTCCTCGGCGATACATCGTCGCTGAGTTGAACGGTTCACTGTCAACAACTGACTTGGCGAAGATCGTCAATAATTGTGACGGTATCCGGAACGTCACCCCGCTGTGAAAGCAGTGATTCATACTGCGGATTTCTATAAAGATAACCCCGAGCACCAGAGGGCAATCCTGTAAAAGAGTCTGGTTTATCATCAACCAATATGACAGACGAAAATATAGCCGATTGGCCAAACTGTGATAAAAGTTGATTCGGCACCATAAACTCACCCCCAGGCTGTTGCCACGAGGCTATCAAGCTCCCCTTCTCTCTTTGACCGGTAATGATATGGGGCACACGATCAAGTCCGCTAGCTCGCAGCTTGAGCGTCTGCCACTTGAGTGAGCCGTGCGTCATGATGCCATAGTCGTGTTCGCTCAACGCCAGTCTATCAGTTAACTCCCCCACTCCTCTGTTCAGCAGGTCTTCATTTTCAACCGCGCTAATAAAAAGCTCATTCAACTCCTCGATTGCCGCCTCGCCAAGCTCCATAGCAAGATATTTATACACATCAAACGAATCACTATTTAATTCCGCCACGCGACAAGCCCGGTCAAGTCGATTCCCAATAGCCGGATGGTGCCGAGTGATAAATTCGCTATAGTGACCCATTGTCTCGTCAAGATCCAGTAAACAACGATCGAGATCAAGCACAAAAAAAGTCTTAGGTTCAACGTTCTCGATCATAGCGATATATCTCCATAAGTGCGTTGGCGACGGCTGGTGCTTCATGGCGAATTAATGAACGCGTGACTAACAAAACATCCGCGTTGCGTTTTTTGGCAATCTTACCCAAGAACTCGCCCCCGATTACTTTGTAATGGGCCTTTTTCAACGCACTGCTATCGACCTTCGTAAGATAGGCTTTTTCCTGTTTGTAACGAGCCGCGACGCCGCGAGTTGGCTTTTGCTCGTTGTAGAGGACGTAGTCCAAGAAATCCCCGCCGGCGAAGCGTTCAATTTCGGCAGCGTGATCGCTGACTGTGAAACTTGAAGTTTGTCCGTCTTTTGTCACCAGATTTGACACGTATACCTTAAGGGCTTTAGTTCGCCGAAGCGCATCGCCGATGCCATCAATCACTAGCAGTGGTCCTAGCGACGTATAAAGATCGCCCGGGGCAATAACAATCACGTCAGCCTGTTCAATTGCCTTGATAGCGGTGGGGTTAGCGGTCGGATTGGGAGTCAACGACAGATGCGCCCGACGCGGATCATAGCGAAAATAATTAGCATCAATTACTCGTTCGCCGTGTAAGATCAAGCTCGCCTCTGGCCACTCCATCTTGAGACGGACGTTATCGAGAGTAGCTGGAATAACCGTCCCGTTGACGCGCAGAATTTCCGAGGCAATTTCAACCGCTTCGCTAAAACTACCGCTAACCTTCTCGAGTGCGGTCAGTAAAATATTGCCAAATGAATGGCCTCCCAGTGTACCCTCTTCAAATCGATAGTCAAACAGATCTCGTATTTTTGGTGAGTCACTCAGGGCGACTAAACACTGGCGCACATCGCCAGGTGGCAGCGTGCCGAATTCATCACGCAACACGCCAGTGCTACCCCCATCATCTACCATATTAACAATTGCTGCCAATTGTTTCGTGTGGTCTTTTAGGGCTGACAAAAGCGTAAAACTTCCGGTACCACCACCTATAACAGCAATCTTTATGTCATTTTTTGCAAACGGCTCATTCATAACTGTCCATTATACGCCACGGATTTTTTTAATGATGCGGCCAAACCAGCGAGCACTCGGTCGTAATGTTCGCTCGCCTGTTGTATAGTCAACAGCGGCCAGTCCAAACCGCGGCCATTTTCCGTTAGCCCATTCAAAGTTATCCATTAAACTCCAATGTAAATAACCCTGAAGTTGCACCCCGTTAGCTATCGCCTTTTGCATGCCAATGAGGGTTTGCGTAATCCACCATTGACGTTGAATGTCATCGGCATCAGCCAGTCCATTTTCGGTAATTATGATGGGAATCTTATATTTACTATGGAGTCGCTCCAGGACGTACTGAATATCAGCCGGATGCAGATCCCAATTTAAATCACTCAGTTTTTGGTCGGGATTATGAATGCGATAGCCGTAGACTCGATTGCTAAAATAATAATTAACACCCAGAAAATCACACTGTTTAATAACTTTTTTTATAAAATAGTCGTCTTGGGCGTATTGCATCACCGCGGCACTCAGACGACTAAGCCAGGCATTGTCACCTGGATAAAAAAAGTTTGAATTTTTAGCAATCGAAACTTTATAGCGCCGATTAAGTCGATGGATAGCCTTTGCAGATTGGCGGTGGGCATAGGCCAAATTATTGACCACTCTCCACCACTTGTAGCGATCACGAACAGCTGGTGGCCAAGTCTGTTGATAATAACTTTCAGCTGCGTAAACTTCGGGCTCATTAATAGTGATGATCAGCCGGACACTCGTCCCCAATTCACTAATAATTTTTTCGGTAAAACGTGTAAAATATTTGACGTTGGAGCGTTTCGTAAAGCCACCCTTTTCAGCAAACCAAACAGGTAGCGTGAAGTGAAAAAGCGTTACAATAGGTTCAATGTTACGTTTTTTTAACCTGTTAGCGTAATCTTTATAGTGCATGACGGCTTCAGCGTCCCACACACCCTCCTCTGGCTCAATTCGCGACCATTCCACGCTAAAGCGATAGGCATTCATGTTCATTTTAGCCAATAAATCAAAATCTTCTTCGTAGCGATTATAGTGGTCCGCCAACACGTCCGAAACGTAATTATTTGGATCCTTAGCCTGATCCTTTATCTTGTCCCAGCTCTCGTAATCATTCAAATAATATCCCGCTTGAGCTGCCTTGGCTTTAGCATTTTCTAACTCCCAAACAGTCCATTGATTATGGTTGCTCCCTTCGACCTGATGAGCGGCAGTCGCTGCGCCCCATAAAAAACGTTTAGGAAAATCGAGTATTGGCTTATTCGGACTATTCATAGCAACCCTACTAGTATACTCCGTCTACGTACTCGTACCGATCAAACGCTTTATTGTACAACATCCTCACCAAAGTGTTTTTGCAAACGCATCGTAATCGAACCTTCGTGACGACCTAAAAGTTTACTCAGCTCTTTGATCGTGGCCCCGTTTTGGAACTTTTCTTTAAGCTCAGCGTCTTGGAGCGGTTGCCACGGCCGATAGGCGTTGGGATACGTTTGGCGCATAATTGCAATTTTTTCAGACCAACCGCTCGCTTTAGTTGCTTTTTTTGGTGGCTCTGTTTTGCGCTTTTCGGACTTTGCCTGTAAGTGTGCGAACCGTTTCAGATCACGGGCAGCTTTATCGTGCAGCGATACATCAATACTTTGCGCATCCTCGCTCACCTGCAGGGCCATACGGTTAATGCCGGATAAATATAGGTTGTGCAAGTTTTTTACTCGGCTCAAGGCGACATACCCCATCCCCGCAACGAAGGCTTTTCTCAGATCGATTTTGGCTGCATCCAATGTCATACCCTGAGACTTATGGACGGTGATGGCCCAGGCTAAACGGAGTGGTATTTGTGAAATACTAGCACGCTTTTTATCACCGTCGCGTAGCTCCCACGTATCAGGGCTCATGGTCACAACTTTGCTATTTTTAAACTCTACCACGGGGTATTCAGTGCCTGGTTCGAAATCAATCACAACCCCCTGGCTTCCATTGACATACTTGCGCTCGAGACTATTTTTTACCGCCATAACTAAGGCGCCTTTTTTTATACGGAGTGTGGCCGGAGCCAGGACCGATCGTTGTAGATTCTCGACATAATTGTCCGAGCCAGTGGTTGTCTGTGTATAAAAAAGTTCGTCACCTTCCAGTTCATCGAGTTTTTTGTCGTTGATACGGTCGACATCAACGTTTACGGTGTGAAGTTCAGTCAGCAGGCTTCCCTCTTCCGGCTCGATGCCGACACGCTCCAACAACATTTCGGCGTGGTGACGACGTAACTCACCAGCCCGAAGTGAGTTCAAAATGTCGAGCAATTTCTCGTCATCTTGGCGATGTTGCTCCTGCAAATAACATATCGTTGGATCAAGTTCTTCCCAGACCTTACTGCCGACAACAAAACCACCCGCCCGCGAATCACCCCTGTTAATCGGTGGCAACTGAAAAAAATCTCCACTCATAATTATCTGAATGCCGCCAAAAGGTTCGTCTTTAGCGCGA
>JAYTAD010000040.1:0-23887 GCA_043737705.1 Candidatus Saccharimonadota bacterium
GTGACACCGGCGGATCAATTCGTCTGCCAGCTAGTTTCAATGGAGTTGTCGGTGTCAAGCCAACTTACGGTACGGTGAGTCGCTATGGAGTAGTGGCGATGGCGAGTAGTACTGATGTTATTGGTGTTTTTACGACAAATGTGGCTGACGCCGAACTAGTAATGGATGTTATGGCTGGTACCGACCGGAAAGACATGACTACATTGGCCGATTTCTTCGTGCCAAAACAGACAATTGAATCCGGTAAAAAGATTGGTCTTGTTAAAGAGTTTATGACTGACGACGTCGATCCAGAAGTTCGTCGTCGTACTCTTGAATATGCCCAACGGTTACGCGACAACGGTCATATCGTCGAAGAGGTGAGCCTCCCAATCGCCGCCCATACGTTAGCAATGTACTATATTATTGTCCCCGCCGAAGTAAGCAGCAATTTAGCTCGTTACGACGGTATTCGTTACGGCTATCGTGCCGAGGGCGTTACGACGCTGGCTGAGCTCTACGGTCGCACGCGCGACGAAGGCTTTGTGACCGAGAACAAGCGTCGTATTATGATTGGCAGTTATGTCCTTTCGAGCGGCTATTTTGACGCGTATTACCTGCAAGCTCAAAAAGCTCGTACACTTTTAATTACTGAGTTCAACGCATTATTCGAACACTACGACGTTCTACTCGGGCCTGTTGCGCCGACACCAGCTTTCAAGCTGGGTGAAAATACTGGCGATCCAATTAAAATGTACTTAGCGGATATTATGACCGTTCCAGCCTCGCTTGCCGGGTTACCTGCCATGAGTATCCCAGCGGGAGTCAGTAGCGAAGGCTTGCCTATCGGTGTGCAGTTGATAGGCCAAAGACGTAGTGACGCCGACTTATTGGCACTCGCTAGATCAGTGGAGAAAATCTAATGGACCAGACGATCATATTCTTTTTTGCCGCAATTATTATTGTCGGCGGATTACTGTTCGCTGTTATAGAACTTACCAAGAAAGGCACTAAACAGCTTGATGTCGATCGCTACCGAACTAAATGGCTTGCAATCGAGCACCAACTCAAAAAAGACGAACCGTCTAGTTGTCATTTGGTCGTCTTAAATGCCGATAAGCTACTCGATCAAGCGCTGAGAGATCGAGGTGCAAAAGGCGAGACGATGGGCGAACGGCTGAAAAGTTCAGCGGGGTTGTTTAGCAATCGCAATACAGTCTGGACGGCACACAAACTTCGCAACCAGATTGCTCACGAGACCGATGTCAGCGTCAGCCACGATGCCGCCCGACAAGCCCTCGCTGGTTTTAAACAAGCATTAAAAGACGTAGGGGCAATTTAATGATCACTGACGAAATTCTCGATAAATACGATATGACGATTGGTATTGAATGCCATGTTCAACTTTCGACGACAACAAAGCTATTTAGTGGTGCGGATAATGATGCGCGCGACAGGTCGCCCAATAGCGTCGTCAGTCCAATCGATTTTGGTTTACCCGGCATGCTACCCGTCCTCAACCGAGAGGCGGTTAACCTGGCCATTAAAGCGGGCAAGGCGCTTGGCAGCGAGATCGCGCGTATCAGCCGGTTTGATCGTAAACACTATTTTTATCCTGACCTGCCGAAGGGCTACCAAACAACCCAGATGTACCAACCTATCATCGGCGCTGGTTTGGTTAGCGTACCCCGGGAGGACGGTAGCTCATTTGACGTCCGAATTCATCACGCCCATATGGAAGAGGACGCTGGTAAACTAACGCACTACGGAGATTACAGTTTAGTCGATCTCAACCGGGCAGGAACGCCTTTGATTGAGATTGTGTCTGAGCCCGATATTCATTCGGCCACGGATGCGAAAGCGTTTGCAATTGAGCTATATCGACTAATGACCTATGCGGGCGTGACCAATGGCGACCTTTATCATGGCAACATGCGTTTTGATGTCAACGTATCAATCGCTCTCAAAGGTGCCACCGAGCTTGGTATTCGGGCGGAAGTAAAAAACCTTAATTCTTTTCGTAGCGTGGAGCGGGCGGCCGACTTTGAGCTGAGGCGTCAGGCTAAACGTCTCGAGGAGGGCGAACGAATCGTCCAGGAAACTCGTGGATGGATTGAAGCCAAGCAAAAAACAATTAGCCAGCGGAGCAAAGAGGACGCCCAGGATTATCGTTATATGCCCGATGCTGATATTCCGCCTATTGTTTTGTCGAATGATGAAATTAATACCATACAGGCGACAGTACCTAAGCTTCCATACCAATATCGTAAGACGTGGAGTGAAGCTGGATTTAACAAAGATATCATCGATGCACTTTTGCTTTCGCAGAGTTCGGCCGAACTTGTTGACAGAATTCTTGATAAATCCAGTGCGACAATTGCCAAGCGCGTAGGATTCTGGTTCCTCAAATCGGTTTCTCAAAATCTCGATCAGGATGCGGCCGCGCACAGTAGCATTAGGCCGATTTCTGACGAATACTTTATCGAACTTGCGAGTATGGTTGAGAGTGGAAAATTAAACTCAAATGCCGGAGATACGATATTCTTTGAAATGACCAAGACCTCGGAAAACCCTGTTGAAATAGCCGGGCGAATGAACCTCATTCAGGTTAGCGACGAAAGTGCTATTGCTGCAATCGTTGACGAAGTGCTAGCTGATCCCAGCAGCGTCAAAGCTGTTGAGGATGTTAAGAATGGCAACGAAAAAGTAATTGGCTTTCTCGTTGGTCAAGTCATGAAGAAATCCCGTGGTAAGGCTAATCCCGAACTGGCGCAGAGATTGATTCGCGAAAGGATTATATAACATGAAACAACCAACTAAAGCGATTATTTGCGCAGCTGGTCTCGGTACGCGTTTTTTGCCACAAACAAAAGCTATGCCGAAGGAGATGCTGCCAATTATTGACAAGCCCGTTATTCAGTTGATTGTTGAGCAAGCGGTAGCAGCTGGGGTGACGGATATTATTATTGTGACCGGTAGTACAAAGCGGGCAATCGAAGACCATTTTGATCGTAGCGACGAGCTCGAAAAAGAGCTCCGCGAAAGAGGTAAAGACGATAAAGCCGACCAGATTGAAGCTATTGCCAATCTGGCTAACTTTGTCTATGTTCGGCAAAAAGGTACGCCAAAAGGTAATGCCCGTCCCATACTCAACGCCCAGCACTTAATTAATGACGATGAACCTTTCTTCGTTTTCTTTGCTGACGACTTCTTTCGTAGCGAAGTTGCCTGGCCGCTGCAGTTAAAAGCCGCCTATAACAAAACGGGTAAATCAATCATCTCTTTGATTGAGGTTGAAAAAAAAGATGCCGATAAGTACGGCATGGCAATTGTTGGCGATAAAGTCTCCGACAGGTTATTCAAGCTTAACGGCCTTATTGAAAAGCCCGGTGAGGCAAACACGCCTTCCAGCTTTGCGTCGGTGGGAAGTTATCTTTTGACGCCCGACATCATACCGATTATAGCCCAAGAGAAAGTAGGCAAGGGCGGAGAAATTACGCTTGCTGACAGCATTAATGAGCTGGCAACACAAGACCTTGTATATGGCTGTTTTATCGAAGGAGTGTGGCATGATACAGGTGATCAACTGAAATATTTACAGGCGGTGGTTGATGTTGGGCTTGAAAGTGACGAATATGGTGCTGCTTTTAAAAAATACCTTAAAAAACGCTTAAGCTAAATATTGTGACCGCTATAATTAGGTGATATAATACAAAAGTACAGATGCGAAGTTGAATAAGAACAATATAAAGGAGGGCTTTCGTGAGTCTTGCAGCAGAAATACTAGTCATCATCCTATCAAGTTTCCTGGCATTATTTCTTGTGCTTGGTATTATTTTAACGGTTTATCTTATTAAACTGACTCACGATATTCGCGCGCTTACTAATTCAGCTGGACGTACTGTCAGTACAATTGGAACGGCTATAGCGGGAGCCACAAAACTTACTTCACCATTATTTATTGCACAATTGGTCGGCCGATATCTCAAAAAAGTTAATAAAAGTAAAAAAGGAGGTAAATAAATTATGTCAAAAGGAAAATTTGCTGTAGGTACACTATTCGGAGCAGCCCTCGGGCTTCTGGCTGGAGTTCTCACCGCACCAAAAAGCGGTAAGGAGACGCGCGCAGACTTGAAGGCAAAAGCTGAAGTTATGAAAGGTGAGGCTACACAAAAAGTAGAAGAAGTTCAAATGAAAGCGAATAAAGTCGCCGATGACGTAAAGGATAAGGCGGCTGTCGCCACGCAAGATGCGAGAGCAAGAAGCGAGGACCTCAAAGAGCGTGCAGAGCGGGCAATTGACGGCGCACGAAAAGGCTTCTCAGGCAAGGAATAACTTGAACAAGAACTAAATAAATGACACACTAATACCAGCAGTGTGTCATTTTAATAAACAGGAATCAGTATGATCAAAAAAATAGCGAATATTATAAAAAAAGATAACGAGCGTGGAGCGCGACAGGCAATCCTGGAGGACCTTTTCTTCGATTTCCACCGAAATCGACGCCAAGTCTACTTGATGAATTTTATCCGTGGTATATTCTTTGGTTTCGGTACGGTACTCGGTGGAACGGTGCTTGTGGCGGTTATCATTGGAGTCTTGAGCCAATTTGTTGATTGGTTTCCGGTTATTGGCGATTTTATCAAACAGATTATTGATGCCATTCAGCGCCCACGGTAGTCAGTGTATTCTACTACATACAAAGAGGGTTGTTTTTAGGTATACTGGAACGTAGTTATGGGGGTTCAACTAAAGCCATCTGATTATGTACACTTGCATAATCATACGCACCACAGTGTGCTTGACGGGTTAACGAAAATACCTGATCTTATTCAAGCTGTCAAAGATATGGGTATGGAGGCGGTAGCTATTACCGATCATGGTACTATGTCGGGCGCTATTGAGTTTTATAAGGCAGCCAAAAGCGCAGGCGTTAAGCCGATTATCGGCATTGAGGCATACATTGCATCACGTTCTCGTCACGACCGCGACCCACAGAAAGATAAAGCTCGGTATCACCTGACGATTTTGGCAATGAATAATGTCGGCTATCAAAATTTGATGATGCTTAGCTCACTGGCAAACCTTGAAGGTATGTACTATAAGCCTCGTATGGACCACGAACTCCTCGAAAAATATAATGAAGGACTTATTATATTATCGGGATGTGCAAGCGGTGAAGTCGGTGATAATCTGCGAATAGACAATTACGAAGAGGCAAAAAAAATCGCAACGTGGTACAAATCTATTTTTGGGGACCGCTACTATCTTGAGATGCAAGATCATGGACACCCCGACCATCCTTCGTCGTGGGATGTGCAGGTAAAAATAAACGCGCAGCTTAGGACGCTATCAGAAGAACTTAATATACCACTAGTTGTAAGTAGTGATGGACATTATCTGTCTCACGATGATCAAGATGCGCACGAAATTTTGTTATGCGTTGGCACGGGTACTTTTTTGAGTGACGAAAAACGAATGAGTCTCAAAGATTTTGAGCTACACGTTGCAGATCCGAAAGAGATTATTGCGCGTTGGGGTCCCACAAATCCTGAAGCCGTGGCTAATACTCGCCTCGTTGCTGATCGTTGCGATGTTGAACTGACTCTTGGTGGTATCCTGATTCCGACTTTTCCAACTCCAGTTAGCGAGACTGAAAAAACATATCTTCATAAACTCGTCTATCGAGGGCTTGCGTGGCGTTACGGTGACCTTGATCAACCACAAACGATCAATCTATCGGTTGACGAGGCAATGACGCACATTCCGGAAGAGGTGCTCGAGCGGGCTGCCTATGAACTTTCAGTTGTCGACGGCATGGGTTTTAATGGCTATTTCTTAATTGTTCAAGACTTTATTAACTGGGGCAAGAATCAAGGGATTATTTTTGGTCCAGGTCGTGGAAGTGCAGCTGGATCGATTTTGGCGTATGCCCTCCGCATTACAGAACTTGACCCACTACAATATGACCTGCTGTTTGAGCGTTTCTTAAACCCCGATCGCATCAGTATGCCCGACGTTGATATTGATATTCAGGACACGCGTCGTGACGAGGTGATTGCGTATTGTACGCAGAAGTACGGTGTTGACCGGGTTGCCAATATCGCAACTTTCGGCAAAATGGCCGCCAGAGCTGCCGTTCGTGACGTGGCGCGCGTACTCCAGGTTCCCTATTCTGAAGCCGATCGTTTCTCTAAGATGATTCCACCGCCTGTTCAAGGTCGACAGATTTCACTAAAGGTGAGCGTAAAGCAGGATCCTGATCTTAAGCGTGAGTATGAGACAAACCCAACAGCAAAGATTGTGTTTGACTATGCAATGCGTCTTGAGGGCACGATTCGTTCGCACGGCGTACATGCCGCCGGTGTGGTGATTGCACCGGATGATATCGTCAAATTTGCGCCGCTGGAAATGGCTCAAAAAGGAGTTATTTCTACGCAGTATCCTATGGGTCCGATTGAAGAGCTGGGGTTGCTGAAAATGGATTTCCTTGGTTTGTCTAATTTGACGACAATTAATAATGCTCTTCGCATTATAAAAAAAGTGAACAAGGTTGATATCGATATAGACACATTGCCACTTGATGACAAGGCGACGTACGAGTTGTTTCAACGGGGTGATACAACGGGAGTGTTCCAACTTGAATCGGCCGGCATGAAGCGGTATTTACGCGAGCTAAAGCCGTCATCTTTTGAAGATATTATTGCAATGGTAGCGCTGTATCGTCCTGGACCAATGCAGTTTATTGACAGTTTTATTAAGCGTAAACACGGACAAGAAAAAATTTCATACCTACACCCAAAGTTCGAAAATGCACTTAAAGAGACGTACGGTATTTTAGTGTATCAAGAACAGTTTATGTTAATCTCAAAAGATTTCGCTGGATTTACGGGGGGTCAGGCCGATACGCTGCGTAAAGCTGTTGGCAAGAAGAATATTGATTTAATGCGCAAAGTCAAAGTCGATTTTGTACAAGGAGCAGTTAGTTTTAGCGGTGCCGACCCAAAGCTTGCCGAAAAATTCTGGGACCAGCTCGAAGAATTTGCTAATTATTGTTTTAATAAGTCACACGCCGCTTGTTATGGGCTCATTTCATATTGGACGGCCTACTTAAAAGCAAACTATCCAGAAGCCTTTATGGCGGCTCTGATGACTAGCGATCGTGATGACATTGACCGTTTGGCAATTGAAATTTCAGAGTGTAAGCATATGGGTATTACAGTTCTTTCTCCGGACGTTAATGAAAGTTTCGTTGAATTTGCAGTCGTGCCTGGTAAAAGAGAAATTCGTTTTGGAATGGCGGCCGTCAAAGGTGTCGGTGTCGCGGCGGTTGAAGAAATTTTGCGCGCTCGGGAAGACGGGAAGTTTGTGAGCGTTGAGGATTTCGCCCGTCGCGTTAGTACGTCGAAGTTTAATAAAAAGGCCTGGGAATCACTCATCAAGTCAGGTGGATTTGATAAACTCGGAGATCGATCTGACCTGCTGTTTAATCTTGAAACAGTCCAGGCCTTTGCCAGCAAACTCCAAAAAGAAATCTTGAGTGGACAAACCGACCTATTCGGAGGGCTTAGCAACGTTGCTGATATTCAACCGTCAGTCGCTATGCAGGCCTCACCAGTCAGACATACCGACAAAGAACGTCTGACATGGGAGCGCGAGCTTTTGGGGTTATATATCAGTGCGCATCCACTCGACAATTACGATGCTTATTTTGAGGAACAGACCATTTCGCTCAGCCAAGTGACACCAGAGGTTGATGGCAAAAAGGCGACGATTGGGGGTTTGATTTCTACTGTTCGAACAATTATTACAAAAACTGGGACAAAAATGGCCTTTGTGGGCATTGAAGACAAAACAGGCGAAGGCGAAGTCATTGTGTTTCCGAATCTTTACGAACAAATCGGGGCCAAGTTGGTGCAGGACGAGGTGATTCGCGCTACCGGCAAAATTAGTGCTCGTGATCGAGACGGTAATCTGGGGACAGAGGCCAAAATGATTGCCGACGATATTCAATTTGTGACTGAACAAGAGTTGCGCGACTACGAATCGACGGGCAGGCGTATGGAAAAGCCAAAGATGAACGGAAAAGTCAAAGCGATGCGAGTGGTAAGCGCAAAATCAACTAAATATAATAGCGTTAGCGCCCCGGCAAGTAGTCCGCCATCCAAGCCAACCATAGTAACCCGTTCACGCCCCGAGACTGAAGTGACTAGTAAAACGCTTTTTGTTCACATTAAAGACCCCGACAATCACGAGGCCTTACTAGCCTTAAAACAAGTGTGCGGCCAGTTTATTGGCCCAACCGATATCGTGCTTGTTCTGGGGGCTACTAAAAAGTCAGCCATTAAGTTGCCTTTCAAAGTTGAGGTCAATGACACGCTCGTTGGGGCTTTGGTGAAAATACTTGGCGAAGACGCTGTCGTTTTTAAGTAAGGTCACTAGGCAAGTATTACCAACTGAAATATTGACAAGTTGTTTACGCTATGGTAAAATATATATAACTCAATCCCACCCTATCTAAAGAGGTTTGTATGAGTGAAGTAGCATCAAGCAAAGCCGGCTTCGTTTTCGTCAGTATCGTTCTGAGCAAGCACGCCGAGCGCGAATTCGTTCTTGGCTATTGTGGCAACAACCCCGGATCTTCCGAGGAAGATGCACAAAGGGTGCTTCAAAGTTACAGGAAAAGTGACGGCACCTTTCGGCTCGATTTTTTGACAGACAAATTTATTGTCGGTCGAAAGAAATCGAAGGAATGCGTTCCAGGCGGACTTTCGTCGCCAGCCACAACAGTTGTGACAATCAAGTGAGGTGGCAGTACAGTTATACCCGTAATGAAAGAGCCTGTTGTGATTAGATTCACACAGAAGCTCACCATTACGGGCTCTTTTTATTAGCGGGTTTTAATGATTGAGGGCATAGAGTGCAATACCGACAGCAACGCTGACGTTAAAGGATTCTTTTTTACCTTTCATTGGAATTTCAATTAGGTCATTGCATTGTTCGCGTAGGTCGGCCGTAATGCCATCAACTTCTTCACCAAGCAGTAGAACGATTTTTTCGGGTGCTCCGTAATCAGGTAACATAACTGAACGTTCGTCCTGCTCGAGTCCGACAATTGTAAAGCCTTGGGTGCGGAGCTGTGAAAGTTCAGGGTAGGGTTGATATTCAAACGGAACCATTGTCTCGGCATCAAGCGCGGTTTTGTGGATTTGCGCAGTCAGTTTATTGGCAATATGCGGTAAGCGCGCATCATTTTTTTGAGTCGGGTAGGGTGTGTAGCCGCTCAGGATGAGTTTTGCAACACCAAAGCCTTCGCAGGTGCGAAAAATCGATCCAACATTGTGTGTTGATCGGATGTTGTGAGCGATAACGATAATTTCAGGCATCACTAGTATTTTATCATAAGCCTCTACTCTATAAAAAGGTTATGGTTTCTGCTATGATATGCAGTAATGGACGAAGATAAAATTCAACAAAATCGTCGTGACCAAGACGAGAAAGCGACCCAGGAACGAGCGGCGATTTTAGGTATCTCTTACTTTGATGCGCGCGAGGTTGAACAAACGTTACCACTGGCAAACGATGTGCTGGATGTATCAACTATGCACAAGAACCGAATTGTGCCGTTGGTAGCTGGCGGTGAGGCCGAAGCCTGGCGATTTGGCGTGACGACACAGACCCCACAGTCGTTTATTCACGAGCTGACCAAAGACTACAACGACAAAGGCCACACTGTTCAATTTTTCCTCATTAGCAACAGTTGCTATAAAACTTTTATGAACCGCTACGATCCGGTTGTTAAGGTTGTTTATGACGATATTCAAATCGCCAAAGAAGGTGATAGCGATACGATTACGCAAGTGAGCCAAACGCTCAACTCTGTCGGCAGCGACGAAGTGTTTGATTATCTAATTGATCAAGCCGATAGGCTTGGGGCGAGTGATATCCACATCGAAAACCAACGGACGCATATTCGCATACGCATGCGCATCGACGGCGCTCTGCATCCGGTTGCCGACCTCGAGTCTGATCGCTACCGTATTATTTTAGGTGCCCTAGCGTCTCGAGCCAATATATCGACGGCCGCCACCGAACCACAATCAGGTCACATGCAAAAAGAAATTACCCATGATGGTGCCACACACCTACTCAACCTTCGCGTCGAGACCGTGCCGACGATGTACGGCCAGGATGCGGTCTTACGCCTCTTCAATTTTGACGAATCAATGCTCAATCTTGACCTACTCGGTATTGGCAAGTCGGAACGAGCTGAAATTGACGAAGTTATCAGCCATCCTCGTGGCATGGTTCTGATGGTTGGTCCGACCGGAAGCGGTAAGTCGACCACTCTGTATAGCATTATTAGCGCGCTTAATACCAGTGATCGAAAGATTATCACCCTCGAAGACCCTATCGAGTACGGAATTACTGGCGTATCGCAGATTCCGGTTGATACCACGGGCGGTAAGAGCTTCGCGGATGGCCTTCGGGCGGTCCTTCGACTCGACCCTGATGTTGTCATGATAGGCGAGATCCGAGACGCCGATACCGCCAAGACGGCCATCCAGGCTTCGATTACCGGGCACCTTGTGCTTTCAAGCTTCCACGCCAATACCACTGCAGCTGCCTTTAGCCGCATGATCGACCTGATTGGAGTAAACCCTATCTTCAGTTCGGCTATTCGCCTGGTGATAGCCCAGCGTCTTGTCCGCCGCTTGGATGACGCGACCAAAGAAGAGTACGAGCCGGATGATGCGACGCGGCGATGGGTGCAAAATGCCCTAAAGGACCTCCCTGCCCACATTGAAAAGCCGAACCTAGATACGTTTAAGCTGTGGAGGCCGGTCATAACCGAGGATTCGCCATTTGGCTATAAAGGTCGCACGGTAATTATGGAGCAAATGGTTGTCGACGAGAGCGTTCAGAAGTTCCTCCGTGGCGACGTCGCCGAAATTCACACTGAAGTCATCGAAACAGCTGCTCGGGCTGGTGGTATGGTGACCTTGTTAGAACGCGGCGTGCTAGCGGCGCTGAGCGGCGAAACGACGCTCGATGAGGTGAATCGAGTTATTTAGGGTAGTCATCCTTTCAAAACGCCCACTACTGTGGTATAGTTAATAATCGATTGTATATATAAATGATAAGGTGAGAAAAAATGAGTTTTGAACTGATCAAAAAAGTGAATGAAGCCCAGAAAAAAACGAGCGTTGTTGACGTTCGCAGCGGTGATACCGTTCGAGTGAGCCAAAAGATTAGAGAAGGCGCCAAAGAGCGTATCCAGATCTTTGAAGGCGTCGTGATTCGTACCGATCGTCGGGCATCTCACACTTCACGCATCACGGTTCGCAAGATTGCGAGCGGTGTTGGTGTTGAAAAGAGCTTCTTGCTCCACAGCCCGTTGGTTGAAAAAGTTGAAGTCGTTCGTCGCGCGAAAGTTCGCCGTAACTACCTTTCATTCCTCCGTAACCGTAGTGGTAAGAGTGCCCGCCTGAAAGCGCTTAACTTCGACCGCGAAGGTGTTAACACGTTGGCTGAAGCTCCCGCTATGAAAGAAGTTGCAACCGACACAGTCTCCGAAGCAAAAGCTGAATAATAGCTTTTTTAATAATACGCCCGACAAATATGTTGGGCGTATTTTTATTGCTACAATGAAGACATGATATTAGGCATTGATGAAGTCGGACGTGGCCCATGGGCGGGACCGCTCGTCATTGGGGCGGTCGTTTTGGGTGGCGTGGTGATTGACGGCCTGACCGATAGCAAAAAGCTGACAAAAAAACGTCGCGAAGAACTCGATGTTGTCATTCGACAGCAGGCCAAAGGCATTGGCCTGGGGTGGGTACATGCCGATGAGCTTGATGCTATTGGGTTATCGACGGCCTTAGTATTGGCGACTAAGCGAGCCGTCGAACAAATAGTAGTACCGTACCATGAAATTGTTATCGATGGCACTATTAATTTTCTTAAAGATACCAACAAAGGTCCGTATGTGACGACACTTAAAAAAGCCGATCTTTTAGTGCCCAGCGTCTCGGCAGCATCTATTGTTGCCAAGGTCGCCAGGGATGCCTATATGACCGAGCAGGACACAGTATATCCTGGCTATGGCTTTATTAGTCATGTCGGTTATGGTACCACCGTTCACCGAACAGCGATCGAAAAGCTAGGCGTCACACCACTACATCGGCTCTCATTTGCTCCACTTCAGAAATATGCAAAAAAAGATACGATACCACAAAACCACAATAGCAAAGAACCGTCCTTTGTAGGTAAAGTATTGCTAACAAGTAAGGGTATCGGTGATATTGCAGAAAATGAGGTCGCGCAGTACCTAGTGAGGGTTGGTCACGACATCGTAAATCGCAACTGGAAGACGAAATTTTGCGAGATTGATATTGTGTCGAAAAAAAACGACACGATATATTTTACTGAAGTGAAGTACCGCCGTCGGCCGCAACAAGGCGGAGGCTTGGCAGCAATTACACCCCGAAAATTGCGGCAAATGAAATTCGCAGCTGAATTCTATGTGTTGGCAAATAAGTTATCAAGTACTAACATGCGGCTGGCTGCAGCATCGGTCACAGGCGACCCCCCTGAAGTTGAGATTTTTCTAGAGGTCGAGTAGCGCAGCGCGTACCGCAGGACCGTCGCATTCGATGAGCTCAACGCGACCTTCAATCTCGCTGACGCCCATAGCAACCACGCGCGTTAATGCTGGAACATTCTTCATAGGCGTAAAGAAGTCGATATATTCCTGTAGTTGGGCTCGAGTTGTCAACGCACCGGCGCTATAGCGAGGATAGTCGTCGTAACTTTTGTCGCCAGCAAATGTATCAATGACCCATTGCCAGTTGTCCCGTATCCATTGCCACGACTGGTCACGGCTTTCGCGGCCACGAATGAGATAGACGAACCAGCGAGCCGCATCTTGAGGACGTACGATCTCGGCGTCTTTGATACTATCGAGCAATTCAGCAATTTTATGTGGGAGACGTGTGCTGGTGATACCGATACAAATATCTTGTCGTAATTCGCCGGATTGTGATGATATGTAGCGAGCCAACAGGTCGTTGACGATTGTTTCGTCACCGTGCCGTACAACGGTGCTAATAATCAATGGCCGTAGCTCGGCATCAAGATTCTCAAGCTTTGAGTGGCTGTAAATTGCCTTGGCGGCATCGATAGCTTCCTGGTCTTCGCCGTATAGCACCATACTGATCAACGTGGCGCGCAGTTTTGTGTCGTCATCGCTTTCGCCTGGCTGGGCAGTCCAACCGAGGCGTAGGTATTGGGTACGGGCAATGGCGGCAGAGAAGGCGCGCAGCTTTTGCTCCGCCTGTGTATCGTCTTCGACAAATTTGCGCAATTCAGACAGGGCCATCGCAACAATCGTCCATACCGGTTCACTCGTCTCGTCGCGGTAGGCCCGGATCAGCTCAATCAGCTGGACACTCTGCAAGGTACCGGCGCGGGCCAGGAGGGTCGACTCGTCAAGCAGCTGGACGCGATCAAGGGGTGACATAACACCAGCTGAAATATCATTGACCAGTTGGCGCAACAGGTCCGTGTCGTAATGCACGATAAAATGGGCGGTGTCGCCCACGTTAAGGCGCAGTGATGAGGTCTGTTGTCGCTGTAAAGTTGCCGTTTTAGTTGTCAGTAACTCTGGCATTTCATTAGCTGATGAATTGAGTGGAATTGGCCAGAGGGCGCTGGACGGTGCGTGTGGCCCAACGAAGAATTGCTCTTGAGTCAGTGTAACTCCTCTGTCCTCCTGGGTAACATGCACAACGGGAAAACCAGGTTGTGATATCCAGCTGTTCATCAGCGTCGTGATATCTTTGCCGCTGGCGTCGGCGATAGCTGTCCATAAATCATCACCATCCGTATTGCTGTAGGCATAGGTACGGAAGTACTGCTTGAGTCCGGCTTGGAATGAGTGGTCGCCAACGTAGTACTGCAACATGCGCAGTAGGCGAGCACCCTTTGCGTAGACGATGGCGCCGTCAAATAAGCTACTGATTTCATCGGGGTGATTCACATCAATTTGTACCGACTGTACGCCGTCGATACTGTCACGCCGGAGCGCCATAATACTTTCATTGGTGGCAAAGTCCAGCCAGATGTTCCACTCTGGATGGAGGGCGTCGACGGCAATGTATTCCATAAGTGTGGCAAAACTTTCATTCAACCAAAGATTGTTCCACCACTTCATCGTTACTAGATTGCCAAACCACTGATGGGCTAGTTCGTGGGTGATAACGGTGGCGATATATTGCCGACTACTGATGCTGGTTGTGCGCGGATCGGCCAACAGCGCAATTTCGCGGTAGGTAATTAGCCCCCAGTTCTCCATAGCCCCGGACGAGAAGTCGGGTAGCGCCACGTGGTCTGATTTTGGGAGTGGGTAAGCGGTATCAAAATATTCTTCGTAAAATTCTATCGATCGAACTGCAATATCAAGGGCGAAATCAAGACTAGCTGGCGCTTGAGCGGGGGTTGCCCATACGTTAACTTCCACACCTTTGTTGGTTTTAGCGGTTTTTCGGTGGAGTTCGCCGATTACCCAGGCTAGTAAATAAGTGCTCATGCGGGGCGTTGTCTCGAACGATGTCACTAACATTGTATCTTCGACGATTTGGGTTTTGACCGGCATATTACCTAGCACGGTAACGTTTTGCTCAGTGGTGAGTGTTACATCGAAAGTAGCTTTCGCCTCCGGTTCGTCAATACAAGGAAAAACTTCGCGGGCATGATGGCTTTCGAACTGAGTTGCTAATAATTCTTTTTTGTTACCCTCATGTTCAAAGTAACAAGGATACAGTCCGTGCATAGCATCGGTAATAATACCGCTAAAGGCGATGACTATAATATGTTTGCCAACCAATAGGTCGGGATGGGTGATGTGTAACTCGTCGTCATCGATAGCTGAGAAATCGGCCACTTTGCCATCAAGCGTGACGGATTCGATGATTAAATCTTTGGCGTGAAGCACAACACGTTCGGCATTGTTAAGTAGTGTGCCATTGAGCGTGAGAGTTCCCGCGAACTGTCGTTCGCTCCGACTAAGTGCCAATGAGAGTTGATAATGTTCGGGGACGAATTGTTCGATAAGGCGAGTTACAGTTTGCATATACCTATTGTAGCAGAGGCGCAGTAGGCTAATCTACCTAGCTTTAGCACGCGGGCGTGCATAATAGACATATGGCTAATGCTTATCGTAGACGACGTATCGTAATGGTTATCATATCCTTGGTTATTTTAGCTACGGCATTTGTTGCCAATCAGCCCATTGTACAGCCTGTACTTGCACCGATCGACCGACCTGCAACGGGCGGTCAGGCAACGTCTCTGGCAGTCGAGGCTTTACAGACGCTTGCGGTAAGGGGCCGGGCGCCTAAGGCTGACTATTCACGTGAGAAATTTGGCGCTGGATGGAGTACGCTGCAGGGCTGTGATACGCGAAACATCATTCTCAACCGCGATCTCGTTGACGCGCTGATTGACGAGAGCTGCAATGTCACCCAAGGCACGCTGAACGACCCCTATACTGGCAAAATGATAGCCTTTGTCCGGGGCAGCGAGACAAGCGATGACGTCCAGATTGATCACGTCGTGGCGCTTTCAGACGCCTGGCAAAAAGGCGCCCAACAACTCTCGGTGTCGAGTAGAATCTTATTGGCTAATGACCCACTGGAGCTACTGGCTGTTGACGGCTCGGCTAATCAGCAAAAATCCGATAGCGACGCGGCAACCTGGCTGCCTCCATACAAACCATTCCGCTGCCAGTACGTTGCCCGGCAGATCGCGGTTAAACAAAAGTACAGCCTATGGGTCACCCAAGCAGAATATGACGTAATGGCGTCTGTGCTGCAAAGCTGTTCGGAACAAACATTGCCTAAAGCCTAGCCGCGTAGTATACTACTGACAGTACATTGCATTTCGTCGGCCGGCAGGTCGGCTTTTTTCATAAGAAATCAAAGGAGAAACAACTATGGATGAAATCAATATTAAACAACTTACTCTTGCCGTTCGAACAATTGCCGAAGAGAAAAACTTACCCGAAGAGACAGTTTTGTCGATCATCGAACAGGCCATTGCTGCTGCATGGCGCCGAGACAATGGCGAGCGCGATCAGGAAGTTCGCAGTGAACTTAATGTAAACGACGGAACCGCTAATGTTTTCGTTGCTCGCGAAGTTGTCGAAGAGGTTGGCAGCGATGCTCTCGAAATTAGTCTAAAAGACGCAAAAAAATCTAAAAAAGATGCTGTTCTTGGTGATGTTATTGAAGAAAAGCACGAAGTCACTAGCTTTGGTCGTGTTGCGGCTCAAACTGCCAAACAAGTCGTGTTGCAGCGTCTCCGCGAAGCAGAACGCGAAGTCGTTCTTGAAGAATACGAAGACAAAATTGGCACGGTTGTAAACGGTATTGTGCAACGGGTTGAACCTCGGGTTATTCGGGTTGAGCTTGGTAAAGCCAGCGGAATCATTCCACAGAGCGAACAGATTCAAGGCGAATTTTATAATGTCGGTAGTCGTATTAAAGTCTATATTAAAGATATCGAACGTGACAATCGTGGCCCGCAACTTATCTTGAGTCGTGCCAATGAACAGTTTGTTGAATATCTTTTCCGCCAGGAAGTTCCCGAGCTTGAAGCCGGTGCAGTCGAGATTAAGGCGATTGCTCGTGAAGCCGGTCGTCGTACAAAATTAGCCGTTGCTAGTACAGTTCCAGGCGTTGACCCAGTCGGTACCTTTGTTGGTGGGCATGGAACGCGTGTTCAAGCGGTTATGAATGAAATTGGTGATCAGGAAAAAATCGATATCATCACTTTTGACGAAAGTACCGAACAGTTCATAAAAAACGCACTGAGTCCTGCAGAGGTTGCGCGAGTATCGATTAACGAAAAAGATAAAAGAGCGACTGTTTATGTAAATGAAGATCAACAGTCGATAGCAATTGGACGAGCTGGACAGAACGTTCGTCTAGCTAGTCGATTAACAGGCTACGAGCTTGATATCGAGCAGGCGCTTCCCGCAAAGACTGTACTACAGGCTCCAAAAAGGAATATTGAAGATAGCCTTCTGGACGCAGTTGAAGAATCCAGTAAAGAATAAATAATCTTGTAAAAATAAGCTAGCACTCTATTGACCCGAGTGCTAGCTTTGCTATACTAGATACAGTAAAGTACGCGGAATGTAGATAATACGCTTGCACTTTTACTACAGGAGGATGGATAATAATAGTATGGCTGATGAGTTTGCAGAATTCGTATCACACCTTACCGACAATGCTCGGACTAGCTTGCACCACGCCAATGTGATTGCACAGGGATACAACAGTCCTTACATCGGTACGGAACACTTACTTCTTGGGGTATTAGCACAAGGCTCGTCAGTAGGCGCAAAACTTTTAGCTGACGTTGGCGTTACTCTTGAACGTGCCCAGGTGGCACTCGATCTCGTTCCCCTGACGACAGTTATTGCGGTTGGAGCAAAAGGGCTCAGTGAAACGGCTAAACTAACGCTCAAAATGAGCTGGGAAATCGCTCAAGAATTCCACCAAGATTATTTGGGCACCGAACACATCTTGTATAGTATGCTCAGTCAAAAAAACGCCCGAGCAACCGTACTTTTGCGTGATATGAATATTGATACCGTTGAGTTAGCAGCCGAGCTAGAAGAATTCTTTGATCGTCAGAGTGAAATATATCAAGATAACGGCGGTACGCCAGGTACTGCTACGAAAAAGCAAACTCAGCGCAAGGGTGCACTTGAGATATACGGGACCGACTTAACAGCACGTGCAAAGGCAGGTAAGCTCGATCCTGTAGTCGGAAGAGACGCAGAGGAAGAGCGCATGGTGACAATCCTTAGCCGGCGTACAAAAAACAACCCAGTTCTTATTGGTGAGCCGGGTGTGGGAAAAACAGCAATTATCGAAGGATTAGCACAGCGGATTGCCCGTGAGGATGTCCCCGATCACCTGCTTGACAAACGCGTGGTGCAGCTCGACCTGGCAGGGATGATAGCCGGCACTAAATACCGTGGTGAGTTCGAAGAGCGACTAAAAAAGGTTATGGCAGAACTACAAGAACAGAAGAACGTCATTATATTTATTGATGAACTGCATCTGTTAGTGGGAGCGGGCGCAGCTGAAGGCGCGCTCGACGCAGCTAATATTCTGAAGCCAGCTCTTGCCCGTGGAGAGCTCCATCTTATTGGTGCCACGACTATCGATGAATATCGTAAGCATATTGAAAAAGATAGCGCGCTCGAACGTCGTCTGCAAACAATTGTTGTGGCCGAGCCAAAGCTAAAGGACACGATTGCTATTTTGAAAGGCCTGCGTGGCCATTATGAGACGCATCATGGAGTGACCATGAGCGATGAAGTGCTTGAGGACGCGGTTTACATGGCAGACCGTTACGTCAGTGAACGATTTATGCCCGATAAGGCTATCGACGTTATCGATGAAGCGGCGGCCCTGGTGCGCGTCAAGTCGGGTCGCAAACCAAGTAAGGTACGCGATTACGTCAAACAACTTAAAAATATCAATGAAAAAATGGAAGAGGCGGTGGCCAGCGAAGACTACGAGCGAGCTGCGCTATATAAGACGCGAATTAGTCAATTGTCTTCTCGCCTTGATGAAACTCGGGCTGATTTTGAACAAAAAACACCTATCGTGCTAACTAACGAGGATGTCGCTCATGCCATCGCAACAATGACAGGTATTCCGGTTAAACGTGTGCAAAAATCAGAGGCCCGAATGTTGCGCAATCTCGAGAAGCATCTTGAAAAATATATTATTGGCCAGCGAGAAGCAATTGAAAAAGTATCAAGTGCCATTCGTCGCAGCCGCAGTGGCGTCGCGAGCAAACAGCGTCCAATTGGCTCGTTTGTATTTATGGGACCAACCGGAGTCGGGAAAACCGAACTTGCAAAAGTGTTGGCACGTGAAGTCTTCGGTAGTGAAGACGCACTCATTAAGATAGATATGAGTGAATTCGGAGAGCGACACAATACCAGCCGTCTAGTGGGTGCGCCCGCTGGCTATGTTGGCTATGACGACGGTGGTCAGCTAACGGATAAAATCAAACGGCAACCGTATAGTGTCGTGTTGTTTGACGAGATTGAAAAAGCTCATTCCGAGGTTTTTCATTTACTGCTGCAAATTCTTGAGGACGGGTCGCTGACTGACGCCAAAGGCCACAAGGTGAATTTTAGCAATACGATTGTTATCCTTACGAGTAATCTTGGTGCTGATAGAATGATGAAAGAGTCGAGCCTGGGCTTTCATGTATCTTCAAAATCTGACGCTAAACAACTCAACGTTGTCCACGACGAAAATGCAATTGCCACTAAAGATGCTTTGTCGAAAATGATGCGCCCCGAACTTATTAATCGTTTTGACTCAATCGTGACATTCCGGGCACTTACCAGAAAAGAGATTGGTAAAATTTTTGATAATCTTGTCCAGGAATTGCAGGATAGACTTGTCAGGAAAGGTATTCATTTAGTTATTAAACCATCAGCTAAGAGATTGCTGATAGATAAGGGTTACGATGAAAAGTTTGGGGCCCGTCCGCTTCGTCGGGCATTGCAAGATTTGCTCGAGCACAAGATTGCTGATGGAATTTTATCGGGCGAGTACGAAAAAGGGACAGTATTAACAATTAACACAAACAAGGGTGAGGTTACAGTTAATGTTGAACAAGAAGCATAAATATACCGGTTCAATTATCAGCCTAATAGTGAGTGTCGTAATCATAGCATTTTCGGGCTGGGTCGTATTAAACGGACGATATATATTTGATCAGTTGAGTGTATGGCGGTATCAACCGTCTTCTGCTATTGCTTCTATCTATGAACGTGCTGGGATGTCCGAAAAAGGCAAGTTCTACTTTTACACTGGTAGTCCGGTCGTAATTTCGGCTGAGGAGTTTGATGTAAGTTGCCAAAAACAAGAAGAAAAAAGTGCAATTTTGGGCTGTTTTTCTATGGGTAGGATATATATACGCGACATTACCGACAATCAGCTAGACGGAATCGAAGAAGTGACGGCTGCTCACGAGACCTTGCATGCAGTATGGGATAGGATGAGTGAAAGTGAGCGGCAGTCGCTCGGGGTGTTACTAGAGGCTGAATATAAAAAAATCAACAGTCCATCACTGACAGAACGCATGGCGTACTACGACCGTAACGAACCCGGGGAGCATTTCAATGAACTCCATTCAATCATTGGAACCGAAATAACGGATATTGACAGTAATCTCGATGTTTATTATAGCCAGTATTTTTCTAACCGTAATAAAGTCGTTGCCCTGCACGGCGGCTACCAACAATTATTTGATAGCGTTCAAGCACAAGCCGATACATTGCTGGTTGAGCTCAACGCACTAGCTGCCGACCTAAAGACGAGTATCACACAGTATAATAACGATGTGGCCGATATAAATACACAAAGCAACAACTTGAAAGATAGTTTAAATTCGATTGACCGTACAAATAACGTTGAAGTTAATAAATTTAATACGACTCGTCAAGCCCTGGTGCTTCGCATGAATCAAATTGAGATTTTGCGGTCAACCGTTAATTTAAAATCCGAAGCGTACAACACAAAACTTGAACAATATAATCAGCTAGTTGTAAAATCTAATAAACTAACACAGAGTCTTAATGGTACACTCGCGCCACCGCCAACTCTATAAATTTAATGCTCGACCGGGCAA
Source organism: Candidatus Saccharimonadota bacterium (assembly GCA_043737705.1). Lineage (GTDB taxonomy): Bacteria > Patescibacteriota > Saccharimonadia > Saccharimonadales > Saccharimonadaceae > UBA1547. The sequence continues at coordinate 20,713 of JAYTAD010000040.1, forward strand.
CGATTTAAGGTGTTATACTAAAAGCAATGGTTAAATCGAAATCTCAATTTGTCTGCCAAAATTGCGGCGCTACCTATGGAAAGTGGACGGGTAAATGCGAGAATTGTGGTGAATGGAACAGCTTGCTCGAACAGGCACCTGTTAGCTCGGGTAAATCTGTCGTTGCACGGGGTGCACATTCTGGACGCATCCTCGTGCCCCAGACGATGCAATCAATTAGCGCTGAAGATAGTATCCTTCGTCTTGGGACTGGCTTTGGGGACCTTGACGATGTGTTGGGGGGTGGTATACTGCCTGGCGGAGTTATTTTAATGGCTGGTCAGCCTGGTATTGGAAAGAGTACACTTTTACTGCAAGTTGCGGCCTACGTGGCCAAAACATCGCCGGTTTTGTATGCCAGTGGCGAAGAATCATCTAGTCAGGTTAAGCTTCGCGCCGAACGCCTAGGAGCTGAAAAAAGTGAACAACTGAGCTTTATTGCCAGTACGAGCGCCGATGATATTGCCGCCACGATTCGCTCGGGCGCTTACAGATTTGTCGTGATTGATTCGATCCAAACCTTGGCGCTTGATGAGATAACATCAGCTCCCGGAACAGTCAGCCAAATTACTAACAGCAGCAACGTCATTATTCGAGCGGCAAAAGAAGCTGGTGCAGCTGTCGTTTTGGTCGGGCATGTCACAAAAGAGGGGAGTATCGCTGGTCCCAAGGTCTTGGAGCACTTGGTTGACGTTGTACTGCAATTTGAAGGCGATCGTTACGGGGGTTTCAAAGTTGTGCGGGCTATCAAGAATCGTTTTGGCTCAACGAGCGAAGCGGCCATATTTGAGATGTTCGAGGAAGGTCTTCGCCTTGTCGAGAACCCATCTGCGGCGCTGCTGGCGGAGCGTCAGGACGCCGATGGTTCTGTAGTGCTGGCAACACTAGAAGGCACCAGACCGCTGCTCGTCGAAATACAGGCCCTTGTAAATCCGACCAGTTTCGGCTATCCTAAACGTACAGCCTCTGGGTTTGACTTAAATCGTCTTAATCTCTTGATTGCGGTCTTAGAACGACGTACAAAACTAAATTTATCAGATAAAGATATTTACATCAACGTTGTGGGTGGACTGCGACTCAACGATCAAGCAGCGGATTTGGCGATCTGTATGGCAATTGCCAGCGCGGCCGCCGGACGTCGAATTGACGAGGGAGTTGTCGTTTTTGGAGAGGTTGGTCTGGGAGGTGAGGTTCGTTCGGCACAAGCTGCCGACCGACGGATAGCCGAAGCAAAGAAGCTGGGCTTTACCAAAGCTATTGCGCCAAAGGCCCACAGCAAGAACTCATTTATTAAAGGGGTTACCGATTTGCGCAGCGCGCTGATTGATTACCTACAAAACTAAGGATACAAAACACATGGAAATAATCATGACTATATTGCTGCTTATTATTGCGGCTGAAGCGACATATCTTGTCGCCGTCAATACAAAAAAATCAGTTAGTAAAAAGGCCGGCCGTCCGATATTCGTGGACACGTCAGTGTTAATTGACGGGCGAATTATCGCTATTGCTCAATCGGGATTTATTGGTAGCGATACGCTATTTATTCCGCGTAGCGTTATCGGAGAACTGCAATATTTAGCCGATAATGCCGATACCGAAAAGCGTAGCCGAGCCCGACACGGACTGGATATCGTGACAGAATTACAGGCGATGCCCAATGTAAAAGTTGAAATCTTTCAGGATGGCAGTAAAGCCGAAGAGGGTGTGGACGAACGTTTATTGAAGCTTGCCAAGCAGTATAACGGCGCAGTTTGTACGATAGACTATAACCTTAACAAAGTTGCTCAAGTCGAGAATATCATTGTTCTAAATGTCAATGACTTGGCGATGAGTCTCCGCATGGCTTATTTACCTGGTGAAAAAATCTTACTCGAACTTACCCAAAAAGGACAAGATGGACATCAGGCCGTTGGTCATTTAACAGATGGTACGATGGTGGTCGTCGAACATGCCAACAAATTTATTAATAAAACGGTTGAAATTGAATTTATCCGCAGCTTACAAACAGCAGCCGGAAAAATGATGTTTGCCAAACTTGTCGACATCAAAAAAAACGAAGAACGATCATTTTCGAAAAAACAACAATCAAACCCTGCGCCCAAAAAGCAAGCTAATCAACCGGCGGCGGTTCCACAACAAGTGACGCCAACGACCTACCATAGCGATCGCAACGATCAACGCTTGGCTAATAATGGCAAAACAACGCGCAATACATCCGAAAAACCTCGCTATTCTCGTCAGGATGACTCAAGTGCTCAAGCTCGGCAGCTCAACACTCGCAACAAGGGTCCAGCCAAAAAGCCCCGTACGTCAGCTCAAAACGAAGCATCGTTAATTGAAATGCTTAACAACCAATAAACCTTTTCAGTTCAGCATATAAAAAACGCTCCTGTTGCTAGGAGCGTTTTTTCCTAATAGTCGCAGCACTATTCCCTCAGCTAGGCGCGGGAATACTTGCCGCGGCTGAAGTATTATTATATAGTCCGATATCAGTAACCGTTGCAGTGACTGACTGAGTTGTTTTGGTTCCAGCAGGAACGGTGTATTTGTAAGTGTAGGGTCCAGGAGCTGCAATGCTAGATACTACCGTCCCATCTACTTTTATATCAACACTGCCAATCGAGAACGTGCCCTGGATAACCGTAGCGGTAATAGTGTAAGTTGTTCCGGGGGTTCCGGTCGCCGTGACCGAAACACTTGGCTTGACGTCTTCACATTTATGAATAGTATCATCTGAAGTACTATCATAGCCATCCGGAGCGATGAATATATCTTTCTTCGTAACAGGGTCGACCATCTTTGTAACGTCAAGTTCAATTTTCGCACTATCTGGCGTACAAGCGGTTGCTTTTTTCTTTGACGCTTTGTCAAAAATCATTTTAGCATTAGTTTGACCTTGCGTCTTATTCCACCATGACGGGTAAAGCTCGTTACCGATTTTTTGGATACCAACAGGTTGAGTAAACCAGTCGCCCGCCTTCCATTTGCCCTCCGGTGCATAGATATCTTTGTGAGCGTAACCCATCACTTTAGCAATAATTGAACCAGGCAGTGACGAGTTGCCGTTTTTTAAGATAGTTGTATCGGAATTACCAAGCCATACGCCCATTGTTAGAGCGGGGCTGTAGCTCAT
>JAYTAD010000041.1:0-4487 GCA_043737705.1 Candidatus Saccharimonadota bacterium
GTTAGCCTTGTGGTTGATACTCCGACCAAGCTGACAAAAAAGCAAAAAGAACTCCTGGAAGAGTTCGATACGGGCAAAAAATCTATTTTTTAAGTAGCCCGAACCTAACTGACAGATTCCAATCCCTGGCGTATATTTATGTGTATGGATTATAGCATTCGACCCGCACGCAAAAGGGACGCGCCTGCAATGTACGATATCTCTGTTCAGGCTCATACGAACAGTTACTACAGCCAGTTGATTCCCAGCGATACAATGCCTAATTTTATCGATTATTACCGTCCGTCCGCATCCAAACGGCATAGTTTCATTTCAAAAACCAATCATAAAATTGATGATTCAAATTGGTTATTATTAGTTGCCCAGGTCAAGCAAAAGGTGGTTGGGTATACGCTTGCCTATACCGACAATAATAATTTGATACTCAAAGGCTTATTCGTTCATCCAAAATACCAACATCAAGGCATTGGATCGCATTTGTTCGAAGCCAATCTTAACCTGGTTGGCGAGGGGATGAAGATACAGCTCTTGGTCATAGCTAGTAATAAAGTCGCCAAAGCAATGTACGAGAAATATGGATTTAAAACTATTGGTCACGACGTTAAAACTTTTTTTGGTGCCAGCCAAGACGCGATGGAACGAACGTACTAGATATTGACAAAACTATATAAACATGTGTATTATATACATAAGTGGAACTGACGAAGTTCCTTATTTTAAGGGCTCGGCGTACTATAATAGAACTATAGACGCATAGCGTTATTTAAATATTATTAAACAAATATTAACCTTAAACGGACACATTAATTATGTATGTTAAAGATGATGCGTTCGCAACGTATAAGCTACTACGTAGTGAGTTTAAAAAAATAGGCTACAGTGTTTCCGAAGAGGTTATTAACGATAAGCGCTTTGTTACTTTTACGAGTCCAATCGGAGAAACCTGGAAAACATCGGTTTCGCAGATAGGGTATCCCTTTAATTCACGAAGAATTAAAAATGTGTCTATCAATAAAGAAATCGCGTATGAATTTGCCCAAAAATCGGGCGTTTCAATACCGTTTACTTACCACGTATCCGAGACAAACGAAATCACACCCAAAGAAATAGCCGGCTTACTGGGCCGATATGAAAAATTAATCGTGAAGCCAGCCGACTCATCGCTATCAAGAGGTCTTACGTTAAATATTCAATCAGCCGATACACTCCGCAGCGCTATTTCATCCGCCCGAGCTATATCACCAACGGTCCTTATTCAAGAACAGGTTGAGGGAGAAGAGGTGCGGTTCGCTGTTGTTGATGGAAAGGTAGTCTCTGCCTTGCTGCGCCAAACGCCGCGAGTGATTGGCGACGGCGTCGCGACTGTGGCGCAACTTATTAGCCGAGATAATGATGAGCGTAAGAGCTTGAACTTTCCGTACATTACCTACCCTTTGCTAAGTGATACGATTATTGATTCCTCTCTGATGACAGACGATACACTGCTCACTTCGGGTGAGGTATTAGAACTTAGTAGGGCCACCATGATACGGAACGGTGCTTCGGTCTATGACGTGCTTGACCAAGTGCACCCGTCGTATATCGAAAGTATCGAAAAGCTCGTCGCGCGACTAGGCGCAAAATTCATTGTCGTTGACATATTTTTTAAAGACTTTACAAGCCACCAGCAAGATCATAATTATTGGTTCATTGAATTTAATACCTCGCCAGTCCTTAAGCTTTTTTATGGATGTCGGGATGGAAAGATGTTCGATATTGTTCCAGCCCTGGTTGACATCATCGATAAGTGGCTTCATAAATCGACGTAAGATTGACTTTAGCATTTAAATATGCTAAAATATAGTAAATATTATGAAGAATCTATCCGACAATAACACTTTAACTATCGGCGCGTTTGAGTCTGTTTCTTTGCCGGCTCTTAATATGGAAAATATTATTGCGAAGGTTGATACGGGGGCCTACTCGGGTGCCGTACATTGTACGGTCATCAAGGTCATTCACCGTAAATCAGATGGGGTTAAAGTTCTTCACTTTGTACCGTCGGGCAACCACCAAGGCATTATTGAGCTCGAGAAATATAAGGTGACAAATGTCAGAAGTTCAAGCGGTCATCGGCTAAAAAGATATCTTATCGAAACTGATATTATTATCAGGAATAAGCGCTATACTGTGAGCATAGGCCTGTCCGATCGGTCTGATATGCAAAGAGAAGTTTTGATAGGAAGACGCTTCCTCAGGCAGAACGACATATTGGTTGACGTCCGAATTAATCAAGAATTAGACAACGATGGTGGAGAAAAAATATGAAAATAGCGATTTTATCCAATGGACCAGGTAACTACTCGACGAAACGCCTGAAAGAAGAAGCCATTAAGCGTGGCCACGAAGTAACCATCGTCAAGTACCGCGACTGCTATGCCTCAATTGAGCAAAATAATCCGACTGTTAGCTATAAAGGCAAAGACTTGGTCGATTTTGACGCCATTATCCCTCGCATCGCCAGTAATATGACTCGTTACGGCACGGCCATTGTTCGCCAGCTTGAAATGCAGGGCGTTTACAGTGTATCCAGCTCGATTGCGATTAGTCGCTCTCGTGATAAGTTACGCAGCATGCAATTATTGGCTAAAGCGGGTGTTGGTATCCCCAAGACAGTTGTGTCACGGAACACGACGGACATCGATGTCTTGCTCGAGCGATTGAGCGATATGCCAGTTATTATTAAGCTGGCGCGAGGCACGCACGGTAACGGCGTTGTCTTAGCCGAAACAAAAAAAGCCGCTAAATCTGTTCTTCAGGCATTTTATCTGACGAATGACGATGGTACTAATATCTTGCTGCAAGAATTTATTAAAGAATCAGCCGGTACCGATATTCGTGCATTCGTTGTTGGCAGTCGTGTCGTCGCGAGCATGAAGCGCCAGAGTCTTGACGATGATTTCCGCTCAAACCTCCACAAGGGAGCTGAAGGTACAATTGTTAAGTTGACCGACGAAGAAAAGAAAATTGCGGTAAAAGCTGCCAAGGCAATGGGGCTCAATATTGCCGGTGTTGACTTGATGCGCAGTGATCGTGGGCCACTCATCCTAGAGGTGAATGCTAGTCCTGGGTTTGGGATTGAAAAGGTGACTGGTCGTGACGTGGCAGGGGCAATTATTGAGTACGTTGAACTAAATGCCAAACGCAACAATCGAAAAGACAAAGTCGGCGCATAGAGGCTTTGTCCTGCTATAATGATGCTCATGATATACGGAGACGTAGCATTTCTATGAACTGGATTAAAAACAATAGTTCTGCACTTTTGATTACCGGTACAGTTGTGCTTATCGTGGCAGCGGCCGTGGCGTTGATTTTGTCGCAGATGCAACCAGCAACAGTCCTTCGTTTGGGTAATGGTGTGTTTGATGCGAACATTGCCAGCACGCAAGTCTCTAGGGAAAAAGGTCTCAGTGGGCTCACAAGCCTCGGTCCTCAACGGGCGCTAATTTTTGCATTTCCCAGTGATTCGGCGTGGCCAATCTGGATGAAAGATATGAAAGTATCTATCGATATCGTTTGGCTTGATAAGGATAAAAAGGTAGTTTACAGCGTCAAAAACGTCTCACCCGGTGATATGACGATATTTAAACCAAGCTCTTTTGCCCGCTATGTCATCGAGCTACCGGCTGGAACAATCGACGGCCAACGTATACAGACGGGTGATATTGGAGAGTTTGATATTAATCAGGAAACGATAGAATAATCATGAACGTCGTGGTTGTTTTTGGAGTACTAGCGCTTGCCTTTTTAGGGTCGGCTTTTGTGACCAAGCGACGGTTTGGCCTGTTGGGGCTTGCCCTGGCGGCTGGATCTATCCTGAGCGGTATTTGGGGGTATGATGCAGGGCTTTTAATCAGTAGTCTGGGCATTTTCCCATCTGGCCCACTGACGGCAGCTGCTACATTGGCTGCGATTGTTTTACTTCCCTCTGTTGTCTTGTTGTTTCATGGCTATACGTACAAGACCATCGTCGGCCGCATTATTGGAGCTCTGTTGTTTACTTTGCTCGCTTTGGCCTTCTTGGTCGAACCACTAGGGCATGCACTGGCACTTGAAGGTGCCGGGGTTGACGTCTATACCTGGCTGGTTAATAACCGAGAGGTAATTATCGGTATTGGTCTGGTGATAGCCGTGGTTGACTTGTTCTTGACCAAGCCCGCCCATCTGGCAGAGAAAAAGAGCAAACATTGACAAACCACCCCTATTAGTGGTACATTTCTATAGTTGCATTAACAATTCGGGACCATAGCTCAGCTGCCTAGGCGCTTGCGCCGATAAGATATTAATAGGCTGCTCTAACCAAAACATAAAATGGTTATGAGTTATAGAATCATTGCAACAACATTAACAATTTGGGACCATAGCTCAGCTGGTTAGAGCACCTGCCTTTTAAGCAGGGTGTCGTGAGTTCAAGTCTCACTGGTCCCTCCAAATAAAAAACATCCATT
>JAYTAD010000042.1:0-32271 GCA_043737705.1 Candidatus Saccharimonadota bacterium
ATTTTGGTACACCCGGACGGATTCGAACCGCCGACCCTCTGTTCCGAAGACAGATGCTCTAATCCACTGAGCTACGGGTGCATATCAGAGGTAATTATACCACGCACGACAGTCTTGAGCTATACTGTGAACATATGGACATTCATACAAACATTCCGCTCAAAAACTTTACAACTATGAAGCTGGGCGGTAACGCACGTTTTATGACCGAGGTGCATACGCCCGAAGAGGTTGCTACCGTCTATCGTAACGCCAAAGCGCAATCGCTGTCCGTCTTTATACTCGGAGGTGGCAGCAATGTCATCGCCAGAGACGAAGGCTTCGCGGGTATCGTCATTCGAATGCGCATTCCAGGATTCGAGATTATTGCTGACGATTTGAACTCAACAACCATACGCATTGGGGCAGGCGAAAACTGGGACGAGATAGTCAAACGGACTGTGGATATGCGACTGACGGGCATCGAGGCCCTATCAGCTATTCCAGGAACGGCTGGGGCCTCCCCTGTCCAAAACGTCGGTGCCTATGGCCAAGAGGTTGCCGACACCCTCGAATCGCTTGTCGCCTACGATACCGAGAATGATACCTTCGTGACGCTGCAAAAGGCCGAATGTGGTTTTTCGTACCGACACAGCATTTTTCGTGGTGACCAAACTGGTCGTTACATTATTACATCGATTACCCTAGTCCTTTCCAAATCAAATCCCCAACCACCTTTTTATGATGCCCTGCAGGCGTATTTCGATGAACGTAGCATCAGTATTTTTACACAGGACATCGTGCGAAAAGCTGTGATTGATATTCGTGCCAATAAACTTCCCGATCCCGACATTTTTCCAAACACTGGATCATTCTTTAAAAACGCTATTGTCGAGGACTGGCAGCTAAGCGACCTCCGGATGATTAACTCGGATATTCCTGTCTATGACATGGGTGATGGACGCTTTAAAGTTCCGACTGGCTGGCTGATTGAGCAGACAGGTCTAAAAGGTACAGTTCTCCACGGCATCAAAATTCATGATAAAAATGCTTTGGTACTTATTAACGAATCAGCCACGAGCTATCGTAATCTGGCGGCTGCACGCGACGAAATAATTGGTGCCGTGCGTGACAAGTTCAAGATACAGATAGAGCAAGAACCGCTCGAGATCTAAAACACTTGCGATTTGATACCAAAACTCTTATGCTATAGGGTATGTATCGTCGAGGGTTTAGTATCGTTGAATTAATTGTTATTATTACCATTATGGGTATACTGCTTATACTGGGAGTGGTTAACCTACGGGGCAGTCAGGCAAATGCGCGCGACGATGAGCGCAAGACCGACATCGAGACTATTGCGTTACATCTAGAAAATTTTTTTCTATCCGGCACAGATGGCAGCACGACCGTAGGTCAATATCCTTCTACGGCTCTTACTGGAGCTGATATTCAACCAAATATGCGTGACGCCGACATGAAGTCATTTACTGCTCCCGGAGCGGCCAATCTTGCATCAAGTTTCCTTCCAGCCACGAATAACGCGCAGAACATTATTGATGTGCGACCTCAGCCAACCATAAGCCAGTATATATACCAGCCCTTACTACAAAATAGTGCTTTATGCACTCCAGGTATGGTAGATTGTCGTACATTTAACCTTTATTTTAAACTCGAAACGGACAACATTGTATATATGGTAACGAGCAAAAACCGATGAGCACTATCGATAAACAAGCTGGCTTCACGACCATAGAACTTTTAATTACTCTGTTCATTGCGGCCGCATTCCTGGTATCTGGCTACCAGCTATATAACCTGATTATCAAAGACGGCGGACAGACTCGAGCGGAAGCGCGGGCCAGTAACGTCGCCTACGACTATATGCGTCGCTACTCAGCATCAGCTGCCAACCCCTGTGTCGTCGCCACTCCTCTTAATAATTCCGCAATCACCGTCAATGGGCTAAGTGCTGTCACGGTTACCGCTGCAATTACTTGTCCTTACACGGCCACGACAAGCATTTCGAAAATTCAAGTAACCGTACGTTATAATAATCCGCAACAGTCGGTGGTGTATGCGACATATGTCAAGATTTAAACTCCGACACTATTCCTTAAAAGCTGGTTTCACTATTGTTGAGATGCTAGTTATTGCGCCAATTGTTATTTTGACCATTGGGGCCTTTATTACCGTTATTGTTAGTATGACCGGTGAGGTGCTGTCGACACGTAGCTCTAACGTCCTGGCCTACGACATACAAAATGCCCTAAACCGCATAGAAGAAGACATCAGAGCAAGTACGACGTATCTTGCGGCCAACAGTATCACCCCCCTCGTCAGCCCCCAAGGGTACGACAACGCTATAGCCGACTTTGCCAATGTTGATGACAGCGTTACCCCTAAAGGCAATATGCTCATCCTAAAAACGTTCGTAACCACAGGCAATCCATTATCCCCCACCAGCGGTCCCGTCTATCTTGCCAATCAGCCAAATGCTTGTGGCAGCACACAGAATCAGAATACCCCGATGATGATGAATATTGTCTATTTTGTAAAAAACAATGCGCTATGGCGACGATCGATTATGCCGGCAGATTACTTAACTGCTGGGTGTAGCACGCCGTGGCAACAGCCAAGCTGTACAACGGTGCCTGCTAGTGGGTTTTGCAAGGCCCAAGATGTAAAATTGATTGATGGCATAGACGCCAGTAATTTTACTGTGGAATACTTCGACAAAGCCAGTGACACTGTAGCCAATGGCGTAGCCAGTAATACCGCCAAAACCATCACCGAACGCAACGACACGCTAAAACCAACTACAACCGTCGGGGTCTCTATTAACGTAACCAAGACGGCCGCTGGACGCGAGATTAGTCAAAGCGGTACTATCCGGGCAACGGGTGATGGTAGAGTTACTCCGATAGCTCCTGTCAATTTGACATTTAACAACACATCTACTGGTCGGTCCGGCACAATCCAAACCTGGACTGTCCCCGCGACTGGTATCTATACGATTGAAGCCTGGGGAGCGCAAGGAGGCTATGGGTACCTATTATCCACTACCACCATCAATGCAGGTGGCAGTGGTGCACGAGTAAAAAGCGATTTTAGCCTCACGGCTGGCCAAGTAGTAAGTATTTTAGTAGGTCAAAAAGGGTTTGACTATCCAGGCGCCGACAGAGGTGGTGGCGGTGGTGGCGGAACGTTCGTTGTGAGCGCTGGCGTACTGTTGACTGCTGCAGGTGGCGGTGGCGGCGCTGGGCAATACGCCAGCACCTCAGCTATAGGGGGCCAATCAGGAACCAGTGGTGCGGCAGGAACTATCGGTACATTTGGTGCAGGAGGAACTAGCGGTGCGGGCGGCGGCAGCGGTGGCAGCTACGGTGGTGGTGGTGCGGGTTGGTCAACCAACGGAGTTAGCGCTACTTACGGTGGCGGCGGAGCATCGTTCAATAACGGTGGGTTGGGTGGTGTTGGATATCGAGACGGCGCTACGCCAACTATGGACGGTGGTTTTGGTGGTGGTGGTGGTGCATATGCCGGCAGCGGTGGTGGTGGTGGCTATTCGGGCGGTGGCGCTGGTAGTTGGAGTTATTCTGGGAATGGTGGTGGTGGCGGCTCCTACAGCTCTGGCACCAATCAATCTATCACGGCTGCAGCAAGAATGGGCCAAGGATTAGTCACTATAACAAATAATATTACAGGGGGAGGAGCACCCACAGGCAACCAGACACTTAGCTATACAGGCTCTATGCAAACCTTTACGGTACCAGCAGGGGTTACAACCCTCACTATGACAGCTCTGGGCGCACAGGGCGGCTCGGGAACTACGTACACTGGCGGGCTTGGAGCGAGCATGTCGGGTACTTTTTCAGTCACCGCGGGACAAATTTTGAATGTATTAGTTGGGCGACAGGGCGGCAGTAATGCCACCTATAAAGCTGGTGGCGGCGGTGGCGGAACATTTATAACAACCAGCGCCAACGTCGCACTCTTAGTCGCGGGCGGTGGTAGTGGAGGCGGTGGCAACACCGCTCCAGGGAATGGAAATCCAGGACTGACTACAACTACAGGAGGAAATTCTGAGGTTGCTACTGGAGGCAGTGGCGGGGCCGGTGGCGGGGCCGGTGCGGGGTCATCAGGCGGGGGCGGCCTTACTGGCAATGGAACTAATTCTGGCAATTCAGGCCTAGGGTTCAGCTTTATTAACGGCGGCGCTGGCGGGGCTGGCGGTACGTGCGCTGCTGGTGGCGGCTACGGCGGATACGGTGGCGGGTCTGGTGGCGAATGGTGCTCACAAGGGGCACCGGGAGCTGGCGGCGGCTACTCAGGCGGCGCTGGTGTCAATAGTACTGACGTAGCGGGCGCGGGTGGTTCGTTTAATGGCGGTACAGGTCAAACGAATACGAGTGGCTCTCGATCCGGTGATGGCCAAGTTGTCATTTCCTGGTAACCCGGTGCGAGAGTGATTAAACTGCTTGCGTTTAAAATATCAAACACGTATCATACAAGCATACAATAATTAATAGGGGGCATTAGGACATGGTTCTTAATAAAATGAAAAACATCAAACGAAATGACGGTTTTACCATCGTTGAGCTTTTAATCGTTATCGTTGTCATCGGTATATTGGCAGCTATCACGATTGTGTCTTACAGCGGTATTACGGCGCGAGCAAACACCACAAAAGCGCAAACCAACGCGGCTAACGCACAGAAGGTCGCAGAAGCGTTCAACGCGGATGCTGGCTATTACCCGCCTACGCTTGCTGCTTTTGGTGCAGGGTTTGGTACGAATCCCGCAAGTAAATTGCCTAGTGGTATCACTATGGTTGCAGGCCAAACGGCAATCGCGGGTGCGGGTGCGGGTGCGGTATTCACAGGAACGGATAATACAGGCCCAACCAACGCCGACAAGAACGTTTCATGGGCTTGTCTCGTAAGTTGTACTAATGCTACTGGCGGCAGGCTTACTTTCTGGGATTATACGATTCCTGGGCGATCAGCAATGGTTATCTACGTTGGTAGCGCGAGCGCGACTAGCGCTGGAGCGTTTGTAGCAGGCGCTTAAGAAAAAGTACTTATCGCTCTATGCATTCATGCATCAAAAGACTTCGCCGAGCGAAGTCTTTTGATGCATGAATCCTTTACTATTCGTTGGAGATATTACTAAACGTAGCTTATAGCTACTCAAGCAAATAACACTTGTGGTTATGGATACTGTATGGTAAATTAAGCTTATATCTTATTACTGCTTAGGGGGCACCTAAAAATGACAAGTACCACAATTAAGACCAGAAATCAGCGCGGCTTTACAATTGTCGAACTGCTGATCGTCATCGTTGTCATCGGTATCTTGGCGGCAATCACGATTGTCTCTTATAGTGGTATTACAGCAAGGGCGAGGGCAATAGAATATCAAGCAGACGCTTTAGCAATTAACAAAAAAGCGGAGATTTATAATGCCAATGGCACTAGCTACCCACTCACCGCTGCGGGCACAGACTTAGCGACAGTCGTAGCACAAACGGCTGCCGGTACTGCGCTAACAACACTCTTTAACGGAGTCAACGAATCTAGGCTACCGTCAGGCGTTAGTGTCTTTGCGGTGATTCCTTACGCCACGGTCCCAACATTGGCACAGGCCACCACTGCGGCCACTGCCAGCTCAACAATCGGCTCATACTTTGTTGCTTACTGTACGACGGGCAAGGGTATGTTGATTTACTATCCAGACCCGTCTGCAGGTATAGTCAAAACCTTTACCGCTGGTGTCTGTCCTTAGTATTTACGGCCATGACAAGATGCTTGTGGTTACACCCACCTTGTGATACATTTAATCCATAACTATTATAAAATTCGGGGGGCACGAAAAAATGACAATAAAAAATTTAAACACGAAGCGCCAAGCGGGTTTCACGATTGTCGAACTGCTGATCGTCATCGTTGTCATCGGTATCTTGGCGGCAATCACGATTGTCTCTTATAGCGGTATTACGGCGCGAGCAAATGCAACAAAAGCGCTAACAAACGCGGCTAACGTGCAAAAAGTGGTTGAGGCTTACAATGCCGATCCTTTGAATACTGGCTATCCTGACCTAACTGCCCTTAATGCATACAGCGCCCTAACGACAAGCGTCGCCAAGGTACCTGCAGGTATCATCATTTCAGGTACCGCTCCTCTTGCGACAAACGGCACGACGACACTGCATTATCTTGCCAAAGGCACCACTGGTGGCTGTATTGGCTACTGGGACTTTGCAGCTACGCCAAGCGTAAAATATGTTCTTGCTGGTAATGCTGTGTCATCTAACGGCACAACCTGTATATAAGAAGTATATGTTGGACTGACACCTTAGTATACAAAAATAGACTCATCTGAGTCTATTTTTGTATACTAAATGAATATTATATATCATTAGGCAAAGGAAACTTTAGGGTAAATTGCTTCACTTCCCGAGCTAAGTCCTGAAGCCTGACCGGATTATCTCGGTTATCAATCGCCTGCTTCATCCACTCGGCAAGTTGAGGCATGTGTTCTTGCCGCAACCCCCGCGTCGTCATAGCTGGTGTCCCCAAGCGGATACCACTTGGCCTGAATGGAGGCAATGGGTCATCCGGAACAACATTAGCGTTCAGCGTCAGGCCGATGGCATCCAGTGCTATCTCGGCAGCCTTACCGTCAATTCCAAAGCTTTTATAGACATCGGCCAGTATCAGATGGTTACTGGTGCCTCCTGTCACGAGCTGGAAGTCGCGCTTTAATAACTCGTCAGCCAGCGCGATGGCGTTTTTGACCACTTGTGCAGCATAGTCCTTGAACTCGGGCTGCAGGGCCTCGTGAAACGCCACAGCCTTAGCGGCGATAGAATGCATGTGCGGGCCACCTTGCATACCAGGAAATACCGCCCGATCAATCAATGTTGGAATATTTTCAAGTGTTTTTTCGGGAGCACGCAGGGGGTTACCGACGGTTCCTTTGGATAAAATCAAGCCACCCCGTGGTCCGCGCAGCGTCTTGTGTGTGGTGGTCGTGATAACATGAAAACCGTAATCAAACGGATTAGCGGCGACACCACCGACAATCAAGCCGGCAATATGGGCCACATCAGCCATCAACAGCGCCCCCACTTCGTTTCCAATTGCGGCAAATTTGGCGTAGTCTAGCTCACGCGGGTAGGCACTAAAACCAGCCAAAATAATCTTTGGTCTGTGAATCAGCGCAAATTCTCGCAGATTTTCATAGTCAATCTCACCGGTCGCAACGTCTTTCATCTTGTAGCGGACAAAATTATACAGATGCGCACTGCGGGTCACTGGTGCACCGTGGGTCAGATGTCCCCCATGGCTCAAGTCCATAGCCAAAACCGTATCGCCTGGCTCTAACCATGCGCTGTAGACCGCTTCATTGGCTGGCGCCCCTGAATGAGCTTGGACATTAGCGTGATCAGCCCCAAACAACTGCTTCGCACGATCAATCGCCAGCTGCTCGACTTGGTCGGTGAATTTTTGGCCACCATAGTAGCGCTTGCCAGGATAACCTTCGGAGTATTTATTAGTAAACACGCTGCCCAGTGCAGTCAATACGTCGCGACTGACGTAATTTTCACTGGGAATTAATTCAAGACCGTCGCGCTGGCGCTGCTCTTCACCATCAATAAGCGTCTGTATTTGTGTATCTTTCACAACCTTTTGCTCCCTTGCCTACTGTCTATCAATACTATTTATTACAGTATATCATTATTGACTATATATCATGGGTGATATAATATAGAGCTTATGATAAATAACACCTACAAGGCCAAGATTGGAACCTTAATACAAGAGACGAGGCAGTCTCGTGGCCTCACGCAAGCCCAATTAGCAGAGGCCTTAAGTACCAGTCAAAGCGCCATTAATCGCATTGAAAAAGGTGGCCAAAATATCAGCCTTGAGATGTTAGCGCGTATTAGTGAAGTTCTGTCAAGCCAAATTGTCACCGTCAATCAGTCAGGTATAATTAATTTTCAGATTGAAGGTGGTCAGCAGCTGTCTGGTAGCATTACCGTCAATACCAGCAAGAATGCCGCTGTGGCCCTACTGTGCGCTTCGCTACTGAACCGTGGCACGACCACCCTGCGTAATGTCGCCCGGATAGAAGAAGTGAATCGTATCATTGAGGTTCTTAACAGTATCGGCGTCAAGACAAGATGGTTTGGCGACAATCACCTCGAGATTACACCGCCCGCTAAACTCAAACTCGACGACATGAACGTCGCAGCGGCACGTCGAACGCGCAGTATTATTATGTTCTTGGGCCCACTACTCCATCGTTACAAATCGTTCAAACTTCCCTACGCCGGCGGCTGTAATTTAGGCGAACGGACGGTCGAGCCACATCTTGACGGACTGGCCTACTTTGGCCTTAAAGTGGATACCGTCAAGGGTTTTTACGAGTCGACCGCCACACCAGTCAAACCCGAGCGAGCAATCGTTCTGTCTGAGCGTGGCGATACGGTAACCGAAAATCTTTTAACTGCAGCCGCCCTAAACGATGGTATTACTATTATTCGCAACGCCAGCCCGAACTATATGGTTCAAGACCTGTGTTTTTACCTTGAAAAATTAGGCGTCAAAATTGACGGTATCGGCACGACAACCCTGACGGTCCACGGCGTCCGAGATATCAATAAAAATGTTGAATATTCGCCCAGCGAAGACCCTATCGAGGCAATGAGTTTTATCGCCGCCGCCATCGTCACCAAGTCAGCCATCACTATTGAACGAGCTCCGATTGAATTTCTCGAAATCGAGCTAAAAACTCTCGAAGATATGGGCTTTGAGTACGATTTGTCAGATGAGTATAGCGCCAAAAATGGCAAGACGCGCTTGGTGGACATTACGACAAAAATCAGTAAGTTAAAGGCACCCCACGATAAGATTCACCCACTTCCCTTTCCTGGTTTGAACATCGACAACTTGCCATTTTTCGCTGTCATCGCCGCCACTGCGACGGGTCGCACGCTTATCCACGACTGGGTCTACGAAAACCGAGCGATTTATCTGTTGGAGCTTGCTAAGCTGAACGCTAACGTGAAGCTGCTTGATCCGCACCGTGTCTATATTGAAGGGCCAACTTCGTGGAAACCTGCCGAGATTATTACACCTCCCGCCCTTCGACCCGCCGTCGTTATTTTACTTGGAATGCTGGCAGCTCCTGGTATCTCGACATTACGAAACGTCTACTCGATTAATCGAGGCTATGAAGATCTAGCCGAACGCCTAAATACACTGGGTGCCAAGATTACCGTTATTCGTGATATTACCGGCTAGCAATTAGGCGTAGGGGTTATATGAGCGACCCGATGGTTCGCTAAAACCTCCGGCGGAAGGAGTATTTGGCATCGTACCGAGCCCAGTACGAGGGCGTAGGCTTGTACGGTTTGTGTTGCCCGCCGCTACCGTTCTGGCACGCTGAACACCGTAGGCTTGACCAACAATTGATCGATTATACGAACCGACCGACTGTCTAGTTCGGTCGGTTCGCTGGCGATCATTGAATGAGGACGAGGACGCTGCACCCACGTGACCCGCATTGGCCACCTCTGCATAACCGCTAGTGTGTAACGGTTTACCAGGCTCGGCGTTGACGACATATTTATTTAAATCTATCATAGTTGTGCTTTGGTTATCTTAAGTATATAACAATCTGCTAAAGCTGGTCTTTGATTCTATCGATAAACTCAGATTCAAGCAGTTGATTCCAGGGCAGAAATAATGGAGTCGGCAAATTTTCAAAACTATGCCATCCTTGATTCAGGCATTTGTCGGGTTCGACAATATATTCTTGACCATTTTCCCAATCACTGAGCATCCATACTGTTACATAATGTTTATCTTCATCCGTGAAATAATCGTTAGTGACTGCCCCGAAACGTACATTCTTAATTTCGAGGTTCGTCTCCTCCTTTACCTCCCGCTTGGCAGTCTGTTCGAAGGATTCGCCAACCTCTAGGTGCCCTCCGGGTACTGACCACGAACCTTCACCATGTGAACCTTGGCGCTGAAGTAGTAAAAACTTACCATTTTTAAAAATAAAAACGCCAATCCCAACTCGTACAGCTTTATCTTTCATGTCACTATCATAACAAACCAATAACGCTTACTGAACAAAACAGTATCGCCTAAACAATTATGTAGGTGTCGTAACTGTATTACAGCGTAAATGTAATATTTCTCACTAACCTTTTTATCATATTGATGTATGTTTAATATTAAGTTTACTACCAAGTGAACATTAATTAACTAGAGGAGGTCAATAGACATGGAGAGAAGTAATACTATGACATCGATAATCGTGACTCTCGTAGTCGCTGGCTTAATTGGCGGTACTGCAGGTTATGCACTTGGCGCGGCCAGCAAAAACGACGCCGAGTCTTCAAAATCTAATGTTACCCAGGTATCTACTAGTACAAAAGCGGCTGATTTACGTGCGCTGCTAAATAACCTAGAGACAGAACACGTTGATTTGGCAAGTGCAGCAACTCGCGCTGGCTTTGATGGGAGCCCGATGTTCGACGCCAGTGCAGCGTCACTTGATGAAAACTCGGTTGATCTTTCAAAAGCTATCGGTAGTGTATATGGAGCCGAGGCAGAAGCTAAATTCCTAGAAATTTGGCGAAGTCACATCGGCTTCTTTGTCGACTACACCGTCGCATCTAAGGCAGGCGACACGGCAGGCACAGACAAAGCGGTGCAAAACTTAAACGGTTACGTTGAGGCGATTTCTGACTTTTTGAGCAAAGCAAATCCGAACCTACCTAAAGACGCCGTGGCCTCACTGATTACCGAACACGTAAATTTACTAAAATCCGCAGTTGATAAACACGCTACTGGCGACTACCCAGGTAGTTACCGATCTCAAGAGGAAGCCCGTACCCAAATTCAGAATAAAATTGCCGATACGCTCGCTGGTGCAATCGTCAAACAAAGTCCAGATAAATTCAAAGACTAGTTAGTCTACTGCAATTTGTTGTTTTCATGAACTATGGCCGTATATAACTAAACAGGAGACTGAATATGAATAAAACCGCGCTTGGAATAGTAATTGCAATTGCGTCAATCGGGTTGATTGGAGCGGTTGTTTATTTTAGTAATCAAACCGATTCAAATCCTAATCTTGAGACAAACTCAACAAGCACACAGACCACACCCCCGGATCGAACGAATCAAAGCCGCACTACAACCAGTCCAGAAGTTAAGTCGGGTGCAGTGACTGTCAACATTAAAGATTTTAATTTTGAAACTCAAAAATTGAACGTTAAAGTAGGCACTACAGTAACCTGGATAAATCAGGACAGTGCAAGGCACGACGTTTCTCCAGACAAAGAAAGTCCAGATTTTATTGGTAGTGGTAAATTATTGGCAAAGGGCGAATCCTACAGTTATACTTTTGAGAAACCGGGTACATTTGCTTATCACTGCACACCACACCCATACATGAAAGCTTCTGTTGAAGTTGTTGAATAATGACCAAGCCTATGAATATCGACGCTCCTTTTAATCGTCTGCGTACTTTCGTGAAGTCCAAATGGCGGCTAATAGGACTTGCGGGGATTGTTGCTGTCGTTAGCTTTTTAGGTGCGTCTTTTGCTGGGACACTTAGTGGTACAAAGACCCAGATACAACAATCAAGATGTGACGCGTCTGCGTGTATTTCGTTGTCAAAGCAATCTTCACAACCAGGCGTAATCACGGTGACATCGGGTAGTTATGTAAAATTCAATAGCGGCGACGGCCAAAAGCATAATGTCGCTCTTATCCACAGCGGCATCCAGCACGAAGACGAGAATAGGTACGAATCAGGTGACTTCGGTGCAGATGAAGCCTGGAAAGTACAATTCAAAAAAGACGGGACTTACACATTTGAGGATAAATATAATGAAAATGCTGAGATTAGCGTAATAGTGTATACACCTGGGAAAAAATACGAAATTAAATAATTCTATTTATAACTATAAGTAGGCGCAGCATTGTGTGCGAAGTTTAAACGTGCTGGTTAGTCTTTATTAGATCGTTCGATGGATGACTCGGTGATCTGTAGGTTACAGCTCGAGTACTTCAAGCACCATGCTGCGCATTTTTGAGCCGTCGCCGCATCACGGTAATGTAATCCACATTCTAGGCACTCAAAATATTCTGTACTATTTGTTGCTACTTCCATAGGTATATTTTAACAGAACGCCCCATTAGTTAAAATGATACAGATTATAAACGAGGTTAGAACTTTACTAGCCACATCCACGGGGAATATAATAGAAAGATAAACAAAGGAGGTATTATGCAAAGCAGACTTAATCCATACATTAGTTTTAAAGACAACGCCCGTGATGCGATAGAGTTTTACAAAAGCGTTTTTGGGGGCAATCTCGTCATGACTACGTACGCAGAAGGTGGCATGAACCAATACCCTGACGAAGGTAACAAGATTATGCACGCCATGCTAGAGGCCGACAATGGCATCACTTTTATGGCTGCCGATACACCCACTGGCATAGAGTACAGACCAGGAAGTAACATGAGCATGTCGCTCAGTGGTGATAACGAAGCAGAACTGACAGCCTACTATGAAAAACTTTCAGCCGGCGGAACAGTACGTGAACCCCTCGCAAAAGCTCCCTGGGGAGACACATTCGGTATGTTCATCGATAAATTTGGAATTAATTGGATGGTAAATATTACTGTTTAGCTAGACTGACTTGCGGCTGAATAAATAAGACGCCACAGGAATCGCAATCAAAAGAATGCCAAGGCTCCACGCGACGGCAAGCCACCCATAATTACCTATTGGAGTGCCCAACATGAGCGCCCTGACGGCTTCGACAATTTGCGTAATAGGCTGATTTTCGGCGAAGGCTTTGAGGATGGGTGTCATTCCTTCGGTGGGAACAAAGGCGCTACTTGCAAATGTCAAAGGGAAAACCAACACAAACGTCAGCCATTGAACTGCTTCGACGCTTTTTGCTATAACACCAACAATAGCTGCTAACCAGGAAAATGCAAACGTAAACAGCAAAAGAATACCTGCTATTGCTAGCCAATCGAGCACGCTTGCCGAGCTGCGGAAGCCGATAACGAGACCCGCAACCAGCATCACAACCGTCGATATCGAATTCCTAAAAAGGTCCGAGATGACATGTCCATTTAGTACTGACAGGTTTGACATAGGCAATGACCGAAATCGGTCAATAATACCATTTTGCAGGTCATTACATATTGCCGTGGCGGTTGTCGTAGACCCGAATGCTACAGTTTGCACAATAATGCCTGCCATCAGAAAATTTAGATAACTCACTCCCTGTGGTAAGGCTGCAGAAACTGCACCTCCGAATACCGCCGCGAACAGCACAAGAAACATAATCGGCTGAAAGAACGTTCCTAAAAGTTGGTCAGTATTTCTTAAAATATGAGTACTGCTCCGTTTGATCATGATTAAAGAATCACTAATAAATTGGAGCGCCCTAGGTTGCTGCGTAAATTCGAGTTTAACAGACATGGTTTACTTTTCTCCTTTTTGAGATTGGCCTTTTTTCGAAGTAATTGCCAAAAAGACATCATCAAGCGTAGGTTTATGTAGCACTAGCGACTCAATCGGGACATTCGCTGCATTGAGCGCGTCAAGTACAGTTTTTATGTCTTTGTTTGTATTGGCAACTGGTACAGTAAGCATGAATTGGTCGCTGTCCTCCGATTCATTCTTATTTTTCAATGCAACCTTAGCTTTTGTAAGATCATTTTTATTTTTAAATACAAGTTCAAGTTTATCGTTGCCCATCTTGCTCTTTAGTTGTTTGGCGGTACCTTCCGCTGCTATCATTCCGTTATCTATAAGAATAATATTGTCGGCAAGCTGATCGGCTTCTTCTAGGTACTGCGTCGTCAGCAAAACTGTCGTTCCTTGGTTCATTAGTTTTCTAATAATATCCCACATTGCGATACGCGAACGCGGATCTAACCCTGTAGTAGGTTCGTCAAGAAAAATAATCGGTGGCGCTGCGATGAGGCTAACTGCCAAATCAAGTCGACGGCGCATACCACCAGAGTATGTTTTTGCAGCACGATCGGCTGCCTTAACTATGTCAAAATCAACCAGTAGCTCGTTTGCTCGTTCACGCGCACTAGCCTTTGTCAGGCCATATAAACGCCCCATCATAACAAGATTCTCACGACCCGTAAGCATCGCATCGACCGTGGCCGCTTGTCCAGTCAGACCAATTACCTTTCGAATTTTTTCAGGAGCTGTTTTAAGATCATACCCCTGTACGGCAACAGAACCTTTGTCAAAAGATAGTAATGTGCTCAATATTCGAACAATGGTTGTTTTGCCTGCGCCGTTTGGACCAAGCAACGCAAGCATCGTACCACGCTTTACATTAAAGGTAATGCCCTTCAGTACGTTGTTGTCTTTATACGACTTTGTTAAATTTTTTACTTCAATCGCGTTCTCACTGTTGGTCATTTTTTCTCCTCGTTAACAGTGGTATTGTTAACTATTATAACAAATTGCAGTAGCCCGATATACAGGTCGAAAATGATTCAAATAATAATGCAGCATTATGTGTGATGTCAGAATCTTACTCCGCAATGCTTAAAGTGGTTTTAAAAATATTTTCTAGTTTTTGTCTTTGCTCGCGCCATTCTTCCGTCTCTTGCGTAAACCAAGTCTCTCTACGAGCCATTGTTACGTAAGGAGATTCTTTTTCTGAAACCAACCTAATAAATATATGCTCATGAAAATGATCCATATGCTGTCCTATCCTCGAAGAGCCGTTATTCGAAAATAAGTTATAGCCATCAAAGTCGTTTCCGTATTCCTCGGCTACTTTAGACGTAGTATATTTTATACAATTCTTTAGACTTATTAATTGCTCACCGTCAAGTTCGCCAAATAATTTCGTATTATTATCCTTCGTTACAAACATTAGATGAAAGGGGCTTAAGGGTTTTCGAGGAAAAAGAACAGACCAGCAATCATTTTTATACACTTGCTGATTTACAATTTTACCAACAGTAAATAGCTTCTTCGTCATACTCTAATTCTAACAGATACAAAATAATCTTTATGTATAACAAAATTTAGTACAGCACTTTGGCTGAAGTTAGAACCTTATTACGCACTAACTGATATAATCTGCTTATGGATTACAACCTCATTATCGCCATCCTTGCATTCTTCGGAGCTCTGCAGTTAACAACGCGAATGAATACAGCTCCACTGTTTTGTTCTTTCGTAGCAATAGGAATACCCTATCTTGTTAGCCTTATAATTAAGTGGATCTATATGAGTGGATATAATCTACCAATAGTCGAAAACTTATTTTCCTTGAGCAGTATTATTACGATCCTCATACAATTTGTTGTCACTTTTATATTATTCAGAAAAATTCGGGACGAAGATGGTATTTCAGCAACAATAGGTTGGGCAATAGGCGGATTCATACTGATAATATTCTTGATTCCTTTTATCATTCAGAAAATAATCTGAACCATTTATATAACTAAAAACAAAAAACCTCAAATCTGAAGTCTGTTTTATAATGCTTATATTTGGTACCCCGGGTTGGCAGGCGGTCGGCTAAAGCCTTCCTATATCCGCTTGCTTGCAAATAAGTAAACTAATTTCGCCACGCGGCGCTTCATGTCCCAACGGCTATGTTTTGTATTCACAAAACGCCGTTGGTACAACCACATCCCGAAAGCATAAAAATAGACCAGCAAATGCTAGTCGATTTTTATGGTACCCCGGGTTGGGATCGAACCAACGACCTTAGGCTTAGAAGTCCTCTGCTCTATCCACTGAGCTACCGGGGCTTACGATAGTTATTATACCCTATTTTTGCTTGGCTTTGCCGATTGGGCCCAGGTGGGTGTGATTGAAGCTTGTTGAGTGTTTAAGCCCATAGCCAAGGGCGCGATCAACAAATATATGAAACAGCCAGATGAGCGTGACAAACAATACGCCCTGATTGGTCGTACCGATATACACAATAGCTAAAAGACCTGGCCCGATAAGACTATGTCCAATATTGTAAATCACGGCTCCAACCTTTGGACTAATCAGATACCCCACAGCGCTAATGTCAAATACAAAGAAGAGGATAGCGAGCCAATACCAAGAGAATTCACCAACAACAATATAAAAAACAGCCACTAAAATGGCGACAACAAGATATTCGAGACTAATAATTCGTTTGAGGATAGAGTTTTGCATATGCTTATTGTAACGTATATTGAGCCGAGCAAGAAAAAATTGCCGTATAATAAGAACACAAGGGGGAACATCAATGACCAATATTACCGACCACGGCCCAACGCCATTCGTAGATAATATAGAGCGCGCAACACTCGAAAACGAGAACTATCGGACCGCGTTGTGGACCGGTGCAAACCTACAGGTCACACTAATGACCATCCAACCAGGCCACGACATTGGACTTGAGGTGCACGAAGATCACGATCAGTTTTTGCGTATTGAACAGGGTGACGCAACGGTCTACATGGGGCCAAACGAGACCGAGTTAATGATGTGGTCCGCGAGCGATGATTACGCCATTGTCGTACCGGCTGGAACGTGGCATAACCTTGTGAATACTGGCGACGTACCACTAAAGCTGTATTCAATTTACGCACCGCCCGAGCATGCCCATGGTACGGTTCATGTTACCAAGGAAGAGGCAGACAAGAGCGAGCACGGATAGCGGAGAATAATTAGCAGCGGAGAGAAAGCGGCCGCCTGGCGGCCTTCTCCGGTTCGTTCGAAAAGAAAATACCTCTGGTGCTTTCTTTTCTCGTTTCACCTACACCGAACTCTCTTCCTTCGGAAGTACGAGTTCGATGCTTTCACTCATACCAAAACAAATACCGTGCCAGCATGACACGGTATTTGTTTTGGTGCGGGCGGAGAGAATCGAACTCTCATCGTTTGCTTGGAAGGCAGACATATTAGCCATTATACGACGCCCGCACGTTTTGCTATTATACCAGTAATCACGGGGGTATCAAAGTGCAAACACGTATTTTAATATAGACTCCAATCTGTTACAATTGCAAGGTCCAACAAGTAAGTATGGCGGATGTAGCTCAGTTGGTTAGAGCGCCGGGTTGTGGTTCCGGAGGTCGTGGGTTCAATTCCCATCATTCGCCCCATAAAAACAGGATGGCCCCAGGTCATCCTTTTTTTATGGAATATATTTGGAGTTGAACCCACGACGCGGATTTTCCCTGGAAAATACGCAAGTCGTGGGTCGCGGAGTGCAGCGAAATTCTGGAAAAGTTTACTTTTATCAGAGTTAGTAAACGGAGGAGAAAACTTGTTTTCGATATTCCCATCATTCGCCCCAAAAAGACAAGACGACCCTACAGGTCGTCTGTTCTTTTTATTTCTGCAAAGTTAAATCTGCCCTCATCGCATCGGCTGCGAGTTTATTGCCTAGAATTTTCTGCACCTCGTCTAAACTTATTTCAATCGTACTCCCCGGCTCTACCGAGCCCGATAACATCTGCTTGGCAACGGTGTTTTCAACCGCCCGTTGCACAACGCGGCGCATCGGACGAGCGCCAAGTCGTGGATCATAGCCGCTATCAACCAGGTATACTTTTGCCTCGTCACTGACCTTAACTGAAACTTTTTGGAGCGCTAATGTTTTATTGACATCCGCCAGCATCAAATCAACTACCTGAATTAATTCATCTTTTTTGAGCGGACGGAACATGACGATCTCGTCAAAGCGATTCAAAAACTCAGGACGGAACTGATTAGTGCTGATTAGTTCGTCAACAAATTGACTTTCAAATTGCTCGATATCAAGCCCTCGTTCAATCTGTTCGCGAATTCTATCGGCGCCAGCATTACTGGTGGCGATAATGATGGCGTCGCGAAAACTAACTTCACGGTTTTTAACATCACGCAGTATGCCCTCGTCAAGTAGCTGCAGAAACGTCGCCAGCACATTAGGGTGAGCCTTTTCAATCTCATCGAGCAAGATGACACTAAACGGTTGCTTCATCACCCGCGCGGTTAGACTGGCGCTATCATCAGCCCCATCGGCAATCAACCGACTGACGTCATTACTGCGAACAAACTCGTTCATATCAAGCCGAATAATGCGACCTTCGCCACCAAAATACACATCGGCCAGCGCCTTGGCAAGTTCGGTCTTACCAACACCAGTTGGGCCGAGAAATAGAAAGGTTCCGATTGGTCGATTTTGATTACGGACGCCAGCTCTCGCTCGGCGGAGGGCGTCGCTAACGACAGTCACCGCTCGCGTTTGATTAATCATTCGAGCATGTATCAACGTTTCTAAATTAAGGAGCTTTTCGCGCTCGGCGTCACCGCTGGCCACGCCAACTTTAACATCCATCGTCTTTTCGATGGCCTGCTGAACAGAATGAGCGGTCACAAGCCCACCCTCGGCGTAACCCGCAGCTGCTTCGAGTAGCTTCAAACCGCGGCCAGGCATCGCCAGGTCATGAATATAGCGTTCACTTAATCGATAAGCTTCCAGCAGGGCCTGGTACATATAGGTCACGTCATGACGAAATTCGATGGTAATTAGCTGATCTTGCATCACCGCTATCGTCTCGTCGCGCGAAGCGGTAGCGACATTAATGCGACTCAGTGCATTCGTCAGTGACGCGTTACGCCCACTGATTTGCAGGTAGCGTTGTTCGTCCATCGTCAGAATAATTCGCAAGCGACCGGCCTCTAAAATAGGTAACAAGATGTTGCTCAAATCAACCGATCCCAAACCTTCTTCGAAAAATAACTGGGCATTATCAAGGCAGATAATAATATTTTTAGCACTATAGGCTTCACTTAGTAGATTCATAATTAATGTTTCTAACTCTCCTCGGCCGGGGGCGGCGGCAATCAACGCCGAAGCATCGAGTAAAAATATTTGTCGAAATTTCAAATCAGCCGGAACGTCAGCCGTGGCATCGAGCAGTTTTTCAGCCAAAACATGAATTATTTCGGTCTTTCCAACTCCTGTTGGCCCTACCAACACCGCATTCCGTGAACCTTTAGCTCCCAGGGTGGCAATCAGCTGATCCAGGGCTTCTTCGTGGGCTTCAAGCTTCACCGATAACATTCCGTGGCCGCCTATGCTCTGACTAAGGTTGTGTCCAAAGCGAGATAACGTGGGAATCCAACCGAACGACCAGTCACGAGCCACACCACCGGTCCGCTTTGGAGTCGCCTGTCCATCGATAAGGTCTTTGATGTGATTATGCCACACAATTCCTTGTAAAAGATCTTCGTTACTAAGCTGCAAGTGTGCCAAAAGTGTTTCGTACTTCGGGTGTCTGCGAACCAAGGCTACCACCAGCACAACCGCTGATAAAGTCGAGTTTCCCGTCTGCTTTGCAATGTCTTTTGCTTCTTGCCATAACTCGTCGATATCCCCTGCCTCTTGTGACGCAATTTCTTGCAAGAAACCTGCGCCAATGCCAAAGCGTGCGCCAAAAAACTGCCCACCGTAAACTCGTCCGACGATCGTCGCAACTTCGTACGGCGTCGGTTTGTACGATAACAACCCCAATATATCAACAGACAAAAGACCGTCAACTGATGTGGAGTCATGGGCTGGCGCTAAGTTTGCTAGTTCACCGTTCTTCCACTCGACAATCATGGCCGGAATAACCGAAAAGCCAATCAGCGCCCACCCGATTGGCCACTGCAAGGCCAAAAATATACCGCCAGAGATAAGCAGTAGTAGCATACACACAGTCAACACCGTCAACCATGTTTTTGTGAGACTAACGCCAATCCGCGCTTTTTCGGCACGGGCACTCTGGTAGTTAAAAGTTTCTATAGCCATTGTGGCACCCATCCAATCACCGTCATTAACAGTCCTATGACAGGAAAGAGTGGAATAAGCATCCAAAAAAACACGACAATCGTGCCGCCAATGACCTGCAGGCCGATTGCAACTACCCCAAACACTATCATAAAGGCCCGAACGACGGCCCCAATAAGACGAGAGATAAGGCGGTCAACGAAAGCCCGGAGCTGTAAGGGTAGCGGACCACTGACCTTGCCCGCCGATATTTGCCGATAGGGAGAAAATAAAGTCGAGGCCAAAAGCCCGATTGAAAAAAAGTCATTCGTCCGCGCTATTCGACCGCCAATCATCGCCAAACGTAGTCGCAACCCATCGCCATACCACCAAGACATAATACCCGCCAAAAACATGTCTTCATTATACCTGCTTACGCTATAATAGACCATATGTCCAAACCCTATGTCACTATCTTGGGAAAAGCCGTTCGCGTGGCGGCTCGATTACGCGGCAGCGGCTCTGCGCTACCCGGCCTGATTGTCGAGCGTATCGACCCAAACTTCATCAAAGGCACCCTAGCCTCCCTGCCGCGCGGTGTTGTCGTTATCAGCGGAACAAATGGTAAAACAACCACCACAAAGATGGTTGTCGAACTGCTCGAAAGCCAAGGCCTGAAGGTATTTACCAACCGCAGCGGGAGTAACTTTACCCGTGGAGTGGCCGCCGCGCTTTTGGGGGAAATTGACATGAAAGGCAATTTAGAGGCAGATATTGCCGTCTTGGAACTCGACGAAGCCCACGCCGTTCATTTTGTTCGCACCATTCCACCCCGCTACAGCCTAATCCTCAACGTCATGCGCGATCAACTTGATCGTTTCGGTGAAATTGACGCCACGGCTGACATGCTGCGGGCAATTACTGAATCGACAACCGAAGCGGTGGTGTTAAACCGTGAAGATGGAAGGATTGCATCACTAAAAAACTCATTAGCAACCCAGAAAGTTCACTATTTCGGATTATCCAACGACCTACTACAAACGTTTCCGAGTGACGATAACATGCGCGGCGGAGCCAACCGCTCAAATACGACGCCAGCCAACGTGATCCTGACTAAATTCACCGACCACTTGGCAACCTTTTGGATGAACGACAAAGAGGTCACAACCCCACTCAAACTCACCGGTATTTATAACGTCTTTAACGCCGCTGCCGCGCTCGCCCTCGTGTTGGCTATTGTCGGGGACACGATTGACCAAAAAGCTCTAATTGCCGCCCTAGCCGAAGTCACACCGGCTTTTGGTCGCGGCGAGACACTGATGGTTGATGGCCAGCCGCTTGAACTTGTCTTGGTTAAAAACCCGTCTGGCTTTCGGCTCGGCTTGCAATCATTTAGTCCAGCTGGTTATGCTACGATGATTGCGATTAACGATAACTACGCCGATGGCCGCGATATGTCATGGCTGTGGGACGTTGAGTTCGATAGTTTGCGAGCGGGCGGCGTAGCCAAAGTCAGTGGCATTCGCGCCTACGATATGGCTTTGCGGCTCCAGTATGACGAAGTGCCTATCGCACACGTTGAAAAAGATTTAGCCAAAGCCCTGCGGCGCTTTATTAACGAGAATAAAGACCAGCCCAAGCGTATTTATTGTACCTATACGGCGATGCTGACCCTCAGGCGCGAGCTAGGAAAAATCACTAACGTGGAGCCTATCGGATGAGTCAACAATCGATTAGTATTTTGCAATTATACCCTCAGGATATGAATATTTACGGTGATTTTGGTAACGTGCTTGTCTTGAAGCGCCGCCTGCAGTGGTACGGCTATAATGTCACTGTACTTACTTATAATCCCGGGGATACATTTCCCATCGACGTGGATATTATTGTTGGAGGGGGTGGCCAAGACAGTGGCCAAGGCAAGATTCAGGCCGACCTGCTGTCAATCGGCGCGCAACTGAAAAAACTGGCTGATAACGACGTGCCAATGCTCATGGTCTGCGGTTTGTACCAGTTATTCGGTAAATTCTTTAAAACTGCCGGTGGCGAGCTCATTCCGGGCATTGGATTATTCGACATCGAAACTCATGGCAAAGCAGAGCGTCTGATAGGTAATATCGTGACTATCAGCGATGAGTTTGGCGAGATTATTGGTTACGAAAACCATAGTGGTCAAACCTTTCTCGGTAAAAATGTCACGCCTCTCGGTCGTGTCCGCCTAGGTGCGGGCAATAATATGACCGACGCCACCGAAGGTGCACGTTATCGTAATGTTATCGGCAGCTACCTGCATGGATCACTGCTACCAAAGAATCCAGCCATCGCTGACTTTTTGATAGAAAAAGCCGTCACCAAAAAATACGGCGATTTCAGTACCGATGTGATTGATGACCAATTTGCAACACTGGCTCGCGCGGTCGCCACTAAGCGCCCTCGTTAAGACTGCAGCGCGCGCAGGTCTGCGACGACCTGATTACCGTGACCGATTGGCGTCACCCGACCATAGACTTTGACGACCATGCCGTCAGGATTAATAATGAAGGTTTTGCGCAGAATGCCCTCACGCCCGTACATCTTTTTACCCCAGGCGCCATAAGCTTCGATCGCTTCGCCGCTGCTATCGGTCAGAAGGGTAAAATTGAGTGTATGTTTAGCTTTAAATTTTTCGTGCGCGCTAGCGTCATCTTTGCTGACGCCAACCACTTCCGCTCCCAAAGCCGCCAGGTCGTCACGGGCGTCACGCAAACTGCAGGCCTCGATGGTGCAACCGGGCGTATCGTCTTTGGGATAAAAATACAAAACCAGCCATGCACCGACATAATCAGCTAGCGTACGTGAGGTACCATTTTCGTCAGGCAGGCTAAACTGTGGAGCCGAATATGGCGCTCTATTCATACTATCTAGTATACTTTAGGGAGACAGCTATGCAAAAACACACCGAGCAGAACTTTATGAAATCATTACTTGCCAGGTTTTTAGCATTGCCAATTCGCTGGTATTTGATCGCATTAGCTATAGTAGCGACTACGATACGTCTGATTGGCATTACCAAAGCTGATATCTGGCACGATGAAGGCTATACTATGATGCTTATCCAGCATGAACCGCTGGATATTATTGCTCGGACTGCGCGCGACTTTCACCCACCATTATATTATCTGCTCAGCCACTGGTGGTCTGGGTTATTTG
The DNA here is from genome assembly GCA_043737705.1 of Candidatus Saccharimonadota bacterium. Taxonomy (GTDB): domain Bacteria; phylum Patescibacteriota; class Saccharimonadia; order Saccharimonadales; family Saccharimonadaceae; genus UBA1547. The sequence goes on from JAYTAD010000042.1 coordinate 22,988, forward strand.
GGACGAGTGAACTAGCAATTCGCTCTTTAAGTCTAATTTGTAGTGTCGGCGTAGTTATTCTCATCTATTTTATTGCCAAACGATTACGATTTTCTGAAGCCACTGCTCGGCTAGCCGTTCTCTTCGCAGCTTTCGGCCCGTTCCTCGTCCGCTATAGCCAGGAAGCGCGCATGTACGGCCTGGCTGCACTCCTAGTAACAGCGGCTACCCTCGCGCTACTCATTGCTCTCGATGACGGCCGGCAGACTACCAACAAGCGTCGTCGCTTCCAATGGTGGGTTATCTATGGTTTGTTGATGGCCTCAGCCTTGTATACTCATTACTACACGGCCTTTATTGTCGTAGTTCATATTGGTTACACCTGGCACCGGCTTGGCGGTTTCCGCCAAATGGTAGCTAACAAAGCCTGGTGGGTTGGCAATATGATTGCTGCGGGCTCTTTTATTTTTTGGTTACCCGTACTAGCCACCCAGCTCCAGCGCGTAACTGGTGGTTTTTGGATTCCTCCAGTTGATGCGGCAACCATCCCTGATACATTGATGCAGTTTTGTGTGTATGATAGGAATTTCCTACCTTCTGGTATCGCCCTGTTAGTCTTGGTTACGCTGGCCTGCTATATCGCAGCCACCATTTCAAAATCGCCGAAAGCCATGCGGCCACCACTACTGTTTACTGTTGGCTGGCTCGTCGTGCCACTGCTCCTCGCGGTGGTCGTCAGCCTCAAGCAGCCAGTATACGTTGACCGCTATTTCACCTATTCAAGTGTCGCGTTTTATTTACTGTTAGCTGCTCTCGTCAGTCATGCCCAGCTTAAAACTTGGCAAAAAGCTATTATGGGCATTGCGATTGTTGGAATATTTTGTATCGGCATCTTCAATGTTTATCAACAGGCCAACCATCAAATGGGTACAATCGGTCGCTACGTTAGTCAACACTTTCAGCCTAGTGATAAAATTGTTTCTGCCGAGCTATACACTTATTTTGACTTTAGCTATTACAATCACAGTGGGGCGCCAGTCCACTTATTATCAACCGACCATTTATCAGGCTACGGTGAAACCAGTCTACTTTATGACCGCCAGAATCAATTAGTAGTGCCATCCTTGTCATCACTGAATAAAGCTAGTCAGCAGCGGGTCTGGTTGGTCGGAAAAACTGGATCACATGATTATTTCACGACGTTAGTACCCCAACAGTGGCATCTAATTAGTGTAACTAAAGCGGGTGATTCAGCAGTACGCCTGTACAGGATAGACAACTAGCGGGGGATAATCCCCATTAATAGCTTATAGTGGACGGCTATACGAATAAGCAAAATAGCTCCCGCCGTCACTAAAAAGTTAAACCACAACGGACCCGGTACGAAATACAAATTAACGAAAAAGACGATAAAGGCATGGAGCGTATACACATAAAGTGAGTTAGTACCAAACGGCACCAATAGCCAACCAAGCGCTGCCGTAATATACACTTCAAACCTCCGAAACAAATAGAACGCCGACCAGAACCACGTTAACGCCAGTAAGATGCGAGTTAACGGCATAGCTTCTTTATTAAAGAAATTATCGAATAAGTAATGCTGTAGTTCTGGTGTCAAAATCGGCCCAGCGTCAATGCCCATGGTGCTAAGCATAATCAGTACACTGAGCGTGAATGTCACGCCGGCTAGGCTGAGTAGACCTACCGTCAGCACTTTCCGACGTCGGCGATGTAAGTTTCGCCAAACATCGACGATATGATTCCAATAAAAGCCTGTGACGACGCCAATAAAGAATAGTAGTTGCCAAGACAACGGCTGCAAATAAACTCGAAGATCAAATGGAAGCGATAGATCGTCGGGGTAAATAAACCACACAGCCAGGCTCAGTCCAAGTACCGCATACCATAGCCCTCGACGCAGTAGCCAAAACGCCAGGGGTGATACAAATAAAAATAGCGCATACAACCGCAAGTAATCCGCCCAGCCATAGTAGTACTGCATACTAAGGGTCGACCACAAAACTGAGAATATATTGGAGTCGGGCGCTGCAATCCCCGGCTTAAGGCCAGGGTTGTCCATATAGAATAACCAGCCAAGTACGGTAAATAACAGTACTAACGTTACAGATGTTAGGTATAGCTGAAGGCCACGTTTTAGCAATAACTTGCTAACATACCCCATCGGTTGGTCGATTAACTTGGCGCCGCGCACGACACCCAGGACGATACCAGAAATCAAAAAAAAGCCTTCGGCCGCTGTCACGAAAAGCCCGCCACGCGCCGACCACCAATCAATCCCATTCGGAAAAAAGGCCAGGTGATCAATAATAATCGAAATTATGAAATACCCGCGTAGCAGATCAAAGGTTTTGATGCGCGGGATATGGCGCTTGAGTGTTTCCATCACTACTAATTGTATCAAAATTCAGCGAATGATGCTGGGCTTTGTCTTGCGGTGACTATTCAGTTTCTTTGGCGTCGTCTATACTAATAGCCATGTTAGCCCGCGCTAAAAAATATCGTTATTTTTTGATAATCATCGCCGTTTTCGTAATCGTGCGTTGCCTCGTGTTGTCGGTTTCGCCACCCGGCTTTTATATAGACGAAGGGGCCTCTCAGGCGAACGCCAGCTCGCTGATTGACAGACACACCAGCGCCAACGGTCAGCCCTGGCCGTTATTCGCGAGTAACGGTGGCGGTGGCTATACGACACCGACATATCTTTATCCGCTGGCTGCTTGGTCGGCAATCTTTGGTGATAGCCAACTGGCTATTCGAGCCTTTTCTGAATTTGTCACAATTTTAGCAATAGCAATTCTAGCAGTTGCGCTGCGCTACTGGCTAGGAACAACATTAGCTTTGATTGCTGCTATCATCGGCCTTGCGTTGCCATGGGGATGGCTGCAAGGCAGTGTGGCATGGGACCCGGCATTAGTTCCCTTTTTCGTAACAACTGGATTTTTAAGTTTTACCGTATTACTTTTTGACAAACGACCCCGAATTCGACGAGCTGGCTTGGTTATTTTGCCATTATCACTCTTGGCGCTAGCGTATGTTTATCCGCCCTGCCGCGTCACTGCACCGCTGCTATTTTTCGGTGCCTACATTTTACTCCGGCTGAAAGCCCAAATCACCTGGCGGGAGATCGCCATCAGCTGTCTCAGCTCGACAATCATCGCAGTGCCACTACTACTATTTATACTTATCCCCGGCTCCCTCTACCGCAGCCAGGAGTTGATGGTCTTTCGCGATGCTTCAGTTCTTAGCGGTTTGCGGCAACTAATCGTCAATCTTGGCGGGCTATTAAACCCTGTCTTCTTGTTTCTCCAAGGCGATCACAACCTACGTCACTCGACTGGTCAACAAGGTATGCTTGGACTAGCGGCTATACTCCCAGTTGCCTCTTTAATCATTTTCATCCTCCGTCGGCATACTACGCTCAGCATGAAATCAATCATAACTCGCCCGAAACAACTTTTGTTGCTCATCACAGTTTTTGGTGTCACGGCCGGCCTACTTGGATCGGCACTCACTAATGAAGGCCAGCCACATAGCCTGCGTGCGACTGCTGCGTGGCCTTTTTTTGCCATACTCATAACGCTTGGCTGGTCAATTATCAGAGACTCTCAACGTCGCTGGCTGGTATACGTAGCTACCGCTCTCTTTATTGCCGGGACGACATTCTACGTAATCGATTTGGCCTTTTATTATCCAGATCGGGCAGCTTCAGCGTTTGACACAACGCAGAACCCCTAGGAAAAGCTGACAAAATACGCTATAATCTCACAAGTACCACCTATCGGGGTGTGGCGCAGTTGATAGCGCGCTCGGTTTGGGACCGAGAGGTCGAAGGTTTGAGTCCTTTCACCCCGACCAAGAAAAGACCTGTCCATTTGGGCAGGTTTTTTCTTGCTTTCTGGGGGTGACGGACCCAAACCTGCGACTTTTTGCAAAGCAAAAATAGTCGAAGGTTTGGCGTAGCGAGCTAAGCAAAAGAAAGCACGTCAGTATTTTCTTTTGCGTGCGAGCGGAGGAGCGAAACAAAGTGAAGCGATGTCCTTTCACTCTGGGGTTAGTGGATGCGATTCAGAGAGAATATATAGTATTTAGTCTCGTAAAAGTCTAATTTTGTCTAAATTCGGACCTAGTATTATCATCGGTGATTCAGCTAGTATGTCTTTATATTCACAAAAAACTAAACCAGATCTATCTGTGACTGTAATTGTATTGGGGATAATATCTTTAGTTCCAGAATGAGCCCTTATTAGTTGATCGTCTATATCCAATTTTTTATTCCAAATATTACCCAATAGAATGGTGTCCTCGTCGCATCCATTAAATAAGCCGTTTTCTTTAAAAGTAAATGATTTAACGTCAGTTAGATCTAGGCCTCCGTTAAACCCTGCATCATTTTTAGTTAAAAAGTAATACAAGTAATTCCCAGGATTGCCGTAATAATACATTTCTGAGTAAATACTCCTTCTAAAACCGGGGATATACTGAGTGGCTATAGGTGAATTATATTTTCCCCTAAAATCACCGTACCTAACTTTCCCTAATCTGTAAGGATTTTCATCGTCATTAATAATATAAGGTATGTCGGGATTAAATGTGTCTTTACGCGATGTTATTGAAAATAAGCGCACTGTACCATCTTCAGCAACGAATGCTTGCGTGTAGAAAAATTCGTTGACATAGGTTCTATTTTCCAGCCCCTTTAGCTTGGATGTAAAAGCTGGTTCTCCAAGCTTTTCGTCAAATAGTTCAATACTTACTTCCGGAGCCAATGAATTAGCTACTGAAAGCCAGTATTGTTCAGTTTGGAATTCTTTATTGAACCAAGACGCGAATTCACTGCTGTTTTGCAAAGTTAGCACGCCACTCGTGATTGTAAATATAGCTGCAAGAAATGCCAATATCACGACTGCTGTTCTGTAAATAACCGTCGTGCTTTTTTTAAATAACAACCAGATTTTATTGATATGTATTTTTAGTTCTTTGAATTTATAACGACTTGCGGGTAATAATCCAGACAGTATATATTTTGTCTTTAACACAGTTTGCTTCATAGCCTAACTCTATCAAAGTACCCTCGTATTATCTAATAATTGGTTGCAGAATAAGTGGACATACAAAGAACCGTCCTTTGTATCATAGGCACTCAGGGCTTAACATTATTAAAAACTAGATAAAATGCCGTATAGGATTGTACCAAGAAAAGTCATAAGCAAAACTAATATCATAATGCCTATTAAACTCCATGTATTCTTTGCTTCAATACCGAAGATTCTTAGAGTCTTAGAGTGTTTGCCCCATTTATTCTCCACCTCCTGATGCGGAGCGAGAAGCAAATATATAAGAAAGAAAATCGTAAAAGGAGGTACCAGAAAAAACGAAAACCAACCCTGCCTGCCAATGTCATGTAGTCGTCGGATAGTCCAGACGATTACAGTTACGGCAAGGATCATACTAATTAATTGAGCAATAAACGCGACACCTCTTTGATCGTCATAAGTTACATATTCGAGCGAGCGCCCAACGGCAATACCGATCCCCAAAACGGGTAATGTAATAAGAATATCTATAAGGTAAGATATTCTATTGAGTCTTGATCTTGTAATTTTTGTTGACATATATAACCTCCGTCTATCTATAAATAAAAGTATTTAACAATTTCTTTTATTTCCGTAGCTTCACCGTAATCTACATCCGCAGAGATGATTTAATTTTAAATATCGCAGCTCGCTCAAGCGCCGATAGTTGCTTATAAAGTAGATAACGGGCATCTATGTCAGATTCGTCAGGGATCACATTAAAAACGGCTTTTGAAAAATTATCTTCAATTTGCCTACCCGCCGTTCTTGCATTTGAACCAAATCTTACATCAGCCATTTCTTTGGATGATTCGCATAAATCTTCATCCATGTCCTTAGTGTCGGCAAGTTCATTCTCAATTATCTTTTGGTTAATCACCGAGACAAGTTCAGAGCTATTGTCTTCACTTTCAACGTCCTTTTTGAGAACAGATATTCCTACGGAGGTCAGGAATCGCAATTTTTCTTTCATGAAATGATCATAAATTTTCTCATCCGCCCCAGGATTATTGGTAAACGGATATTGTGTACGAAACTTTTTATAACTCAATGTGGAATTATCAGCCCATATTTGAAGAATTACATGTGCGGTATTGTTTATTGCTCGTTCTCTGTCGATTGGTTTTTGTTTCAAGAAATTAAACATAACTGCATAATAACACCGATACTACTGCGTGGTCTAGCGTTGGTGGGCAAGTTGTATTAACCAAACCCTGTTGCAAAGGACGGACCTTTGCAACAATTTGATGTTCCATGCCATTAGTAGTTTAATAAAGACAGTTAACTTTACCACAAGGATCTATTTCATTATGGCTACCGAAAAGCAACTGCAAGACCTAAAAGGACAACTCGGTGTCTACAAGAAAAAATACTTACGTAAAGAATTCTCAAAACTCGACGAATCAGCAACACGCATCATGACCAATAACTTCCTTACGGAAATTCTAGGCTATAAAGAGCTGGACGAAATAAAAACCGAATATCGAATTAGATCCGAGTACGCTGACTACGTTATCCAACTAAAGCGAAAAAAGCACTTCGTTGTCGAAGTAAAATCGATTGATCTTGATTTGAGCGAAAAACATCTGCGCCAAAGCCTGAGCTATGCTGCAAATGAAGGAATCGACTGGATATTATTACTGAACGGTCGAGAAATACAATTATTCAGAGTTAACTTTGGCAAGCCAATCTCAACGACGCTCATCTATAAACTAGATCTGTTGAATAACGATGACCTAAAAAAAGCGCCCGGATTACTTTGGAACCTTACGAAGCGCGCCGTCGAAAAAGGTGAACTTGAAACATTCTGGAAAAGAACCAATGCACTCAATCCCGCTAATTTGTCAAAACTACTATATTCCGAAGAAATCGTAAAACGTTTAAGGAATGACCTAAAAGACCAAACAGGCATTTACTTCCAAATGGAGGATGTAGCAACGTCACTGTGCCAGATTATTGCAGAGAAAGTCGAGTTTTCAAAACCAAAACTCAAAATCAAGAAGAGTACTGGTGTTAAAAGTAAGGCAATCGTCGAAAAAGTTGCGCTATAGACCATATCCCTATACCCCATTCACTCAAACCATCCCTCCTCAACGCTCTGGGTGGCCCTTGCCTATCTATTTTGCCGGCTGTTTACAAAGAACCGTCCTTTGTTTCAAATTGGTACAGGTAGTGCTGCTATCTACAGCTTGAAGGCAATAATGAGAGTAGTGATTACTAATCTTCAGCCATTATGTGAGAAAATTAGAAATAATCCATAAGTTCGTACCTGACCCTCCATCCTAGCCATGATTTGGACTCTATAAAATAGCTTAACCTACGTCAAAACTATTGACAATTCATCTCACTTATGATAAAATTTAGAAGTTTTCTGGGTAATACTCAGAAGTACATTAAAAAAGCACCCTGTTTGATACTTCCTTTCTATGGTTGGAGATAAATACAAGAACAATCTTGTTTTTGTTTCCAGCCATAGATTTCAAACGATCGAGAGATCACGAAAGAAGGAGTATCATGACCACCACCGAATTGGATTACAGGGTAGGTACCCTGGTCATCACAGACGCAGAACTGCTCGTCCGTCCTCTACGTCTAAACGCCAACCACTACAACCTACTGGACCTCGGCAACAGGGGTGGGCACATCCTCTTCAAGGGAGACCCCAGCGCCGCGCACCAGCTGCTCGGCCCGGCTTTCAAAGCCTACGTCGACATCTGCAGTCGTGAAATGCGTTGCCACGCAGACGCAAGGGTCTCCTACGTCGTCGATGGCGTCACAGCACAATGCGTGTTGTACGGCTTGGATGGCAGCTCCACGCGCGGCAAGTACACCATGATTTTCGATGTGTACTGCAATGTCGCCAAAGAGGAGACCGAAGAGTTCCTCGCCTCGCTCACCACCAACCTGGAGACGGACTGTTTCATCGTGGTTCGTCCGGACGAGTCATGCGAGCTCGGATTCGCGGTTTCACTGTAAAGGAACAGGTGCTTCCAGGAGGAAGAGAAAAGACTCGAGTGCATTTTTGCTCTCGTCCAATCTCTTTCTCCTGGCATTACCCAAGAACATTATCTAAAATAGTGTTATTCGGTACTGATAAAAAGGATCTAGATAGTTTGTGGAGCAAACTAATCCAATTAGCAAACAGGTTCTAATCTGGCACAATATGCGCAGCCAAAATGATTATGCTGGTATTGACTATCGTAAAAAAATAGTGTACTATATTAAAATCTACCCCATCATAGGTAGACGTATCAATCCATCCACCCGCACAATGACCCAGATTGGATCAACATGATTGCTAGGAAAGCGACAAGACACTTTCACGACGATCGCTATGACTACGTCGCCGCCGAGTTCAATCGCCGCTTGCATAGCCGCGAGTCTGATTTCACAATCGACGCCGACACCGGCTATAGGCGCCATTACGGCGAACCGTTACTGGCGGCGTTGGTCCACTATCTGCTGACCGACAGCAGTGGCGTCGAACGGATTCTGGTTAAGGATTTCGCTCTGACGGTCTACTACGATCGAGCGGCCAGCCGGACCGACATCCAGGCTCGGATCTCGACTGCCTGTCTGAGTTTTAGTGGCCTAGAGGGCGTCGAACCCGTTACGGCCAGCTGGTTGTTCTACCCGTAAGATTCTGTAAGATTCAGTCGTCGTGGTGGCGAGTTATGCTATAAAGCTATCACCAAATTTGTCGCCACCCGTCGAACTGTTTCTGAAGCGCGCTGGATGGATTGATCAACGCTTCCATAAATGTGTATTTATGCCGATGAGTCCTGAAAGGACGAAAAGCGTTTAGCTATGCCGCCATGCCTATACCCCTCAAATCTCGGCACCATTAGTCCTGTAGTCTAGGAAATAAATTTCCCGACAGCCTTAGTTATCCGTTATTGCCAGCGGCTGCCAATCCTTTCACTTAGCCCTTATGCTAAACTATCCCTATGCCCCATCCCCTCAAGCCCCTCCTCCTCAACACTCTTGGCGCCCTCGCCTATCTGTTTTGCCTGCTGCAATGGCTGTGGACCGTGGCGCTGTTTCTGCCGCTGATTCTAAAATCTGATTTTATGCAGCAGTTCACCCAACCGCCGGCTGCGCCGGTTCCCGTCGCCAGTCAGCCCGCCGAAATATCGACACTAGGCATCGTGTTCGTAGCCGCCGTGGCGGTCGTTATGATAGTACTGACAATCTATATCATTATAAAAATAC
>JAYTAD010000043.1:0-8858 GCA_043737705.1 Candidatus Saccharimonadota bacterium
TGGCAAACAATTTATTGTCGCCGAAAAAGAGACCCTACTGGTGGACCTCCTCCAGGAAGGCACAAAAGAGCTCACGCTTGATGCACTGTTGGTTATTGATGGCGATACAACGCACATTGGTATGCCAACTGTCAAAGGTGTCACGGTAATCGCAACGGTTATCGACGACCTCGTAAAGGGTGAAAAAATCCGTGTAATCCGCTACAAATCAAAAAAGCGCGTGCACAAAGAAAACGGACATCGCCAAAAATACTCAAAGATTGAAATCACTTCAATTAACCAGTAAATAACTACCCCGCAAATCAGCGGGGTTTTGTTTACGCTCATGGTATAATGGGGCAAAAGAGAGAGGGAAACAGACACGTGGCGACCGTAATTTCAGTGACCAATCAAAAGGGTGGAGTCGGTAAGACGACGACCGCAGTTAACTTGGCATATTATATTGCGAAGTCTGGCAAAAAGACGTTGCTTGTTGATTTTGATCCTCAGGGTAATGCGACGAGCGGTCTCGGAATTGATAAACAACTGCTGCAAGGCACGATGGCTGATGTCGTTATGGAAGAAATGACACTCGACCAGATTGTTATCCCGACGGCACACAAGAATCTCTACTTGGCGCCCACGACGCCGTTACTGGCTAATACTGAAGTACAGTTGGCGCAGGCCGATAAGCGATTTTCTCGTTTAAAAGCTGCTATCGAAGCAAGTGAGCAGAGTTATGACATTATTATTATCGACAGCCCGCCAAGCCTGAGTTTGTTGACGGTGAACGGTTTGATTGCGGCAACCTATGTACTGTTACCGGTTCAGGCTGAATTTTATGCCCTTGAGGGTTTAGGACAGCTGCTTGAAACGATGAAACTTGTTCGCAAGGGGATGAATCCAACCCTAGAATTACTGGGCGTCCTGCCCACGATGATAGACTCGCGTACAACACTGAGTGGTCAAGTGCATGCCGAAATCAAAAAGCATTTTCCCGGCAAAGTATTTAACACGACTATTCCTCGCAATATTCGTTTGGCGGAAGCGCCAAGCCATGGTTTGCCTGTCGGTGCATATGACAGATTTTCAAAAGGCGCCAGAGCCTATAAAGCACTCGCCAAGGAGGTACTAGCCCGTGTCGATATCTAATAAAAGAGGACTCGGACGAGGCTTTGAATCGCTAATTCCGATAGACTTACTTGACGAATCATTTGACCCAACTGCCGCCCAAGACCAAAAGGTGAGCGAGATGCGCCATATTAAACTTACCGAGATTGTGGCCGATCCTGACCAACCACGGCGCCAATTTGAAGAGGCAGCTCTTGAGGATTTGGCAGCCTCTATTGCCGAACACGGAATTTTGCAACCGATTGTAGTAACACCTTACAAAGGTGGCTACCAAATTGTTGCCGGGGAACGTCGCTATCGAGCAGCCAAACTGGTTGGTCTTGATAAGATTCCGGCGTTGGTCCGAACGCTGAGTGGTCAACATAAATTAGAGCTGTCTTTGATTGAAAACCTGCAACGACGTGATCTGAATATTCTCGAAACTGCTACCGCTTATCTGAAGCTGCGTGATCAATTTAATTTAACGCTTGAGCAAATAGGGCAGCGGGTTGGTAAAAAATCTATCAGCACAGTCAGTAACACGCTGCGTTTACTAAAATTGCCCACATCGGTACGGACCGCTCTGGCTGAAGGAAAAGTGAGCGAAGGACAAGCCCGTCCTCTTATTGGCCTCGACGAGATTGTTATTAACAAGCTACTGCCTCAAATTATTCAGCAGGAGTGGAGCGCGCGTCGAATTGAACAGTATATCGTTCAGCTTAAACAATCTCATGAAAATGATTCAAAACAAACAAAATCACAAACCTCAGTCCAATCACCCTACGATGACGAAATAAAAAAAGTTGCCAAACGTTTCGCAACCACTGTAAGTGTGCGGACCAACGCAAAAGGTGCCGGACAGATTGTAATTAAATTTAAGAGTGGTGAAGAGTTTCGACGAATTCAAAAACTGCTAGATAAAGAATAATTTTTTAGATTTACTATATTTTTAGTCAAAAAATAAATATTAAAACGTGCGTATCTTATCGAATGGAAAAATGCGTAAACCGACCGGACCGACAACGTCATAGTAAGGAATAGTACCTAGGCCGTTGCGCGAATCAAGTGAAAAACTGCCTTGCCGGTGATCACCGGATACGAACAGCTCGTCTTGGGGGACAACCGTGTCGATTTCGCCGGTAGTGGGGTTGCCAGGTTCTCCGTGATTTGCATCATCAGGATTGAAACCATCGGGGAACTGGCCGTTGTAGACCGTGTATTGTCCATTATTTAAGACGACGCGCTCTCCCGAAAAAGCAATAACTCGTTTCACGATATATTCATCGCCCAACCCGGTAGTATAGTTGGGGTTCTTAAAGACAATGACTTGTCCGCGTTCTGGAATATACGTTTTATTCTGAAGCTGGGCCAATGTAACTGGTAGACGGCTGACAACTAGGCGGTCGTTTGTATAGAGGGTAGTTTCCATGCTGGGACCTATAACGCTAAAACTACGAAAAACGAACGTATTGATGAGTAGGGTGCCAATCAATACAGCCAGGATAAATGTGCTAATTTTAAGCACATCTTTTAAGAAAGGGTGTCGTTGTAGAAAAGTTGCTTCCATATAATATTAACTATACACGATTTAAAGAGAGAGGGGTAGAAGTTACTTATGATTTCTAGTCTTCAAAATCTCGACCAAATTAGGTATAGTGGTATGAGTATTCATGAAAAATAAACGCCCATCTATTGATGGATTTGTACCCAGGCGAAATGGCAGCCAATTGGGCGATTTCCACCAGACCAAACGTCCAGCAATTAAAGCTGAGTCTGTTAGCAGGTCGCTACACACAGGTAATCGCGTCCGTCAAAGTGTCGGCGAGGTACGCACGAATCAAGCGATAGGCAGATCAGACATAGACGAATCACTTCGTGAAATTGATACGTCTGGGTCACCAGTCAAAACCACCAGTCGTCGCCAACGTCGACGGCTAGCCAAACAGTCTCAACCACGCAGTAAAGTGAGACAAACTGTTAGGGCCTTCTTTGTCACGCTCGTTATTATAGGTGTAATGGCAGCGGGCTGGCTCGCTTACAAGACTTTTTTGGCTGGAGGCAATATCTTTAGAGGTAGTATTTTCGACATTTTGCAAAGTCAAACGCTAAAACAAGATAGCGATGGCCGTAGTAATTTTCTTATTTTGGGTACATCAGAGGATGACCCTGGGCATGGTGGGGCGTACCTGACTGATTCGATGATGGTGCTAAGTGTCGATCAAACCAAAAAGAATGCTTATATGTTCAGTATTCCGCGTGACCTGTATGTTAAATACGGCATGGCCTGCAATAGCGGCTACGAAGGTAAGATTAACGAATATTTTAACTGTGTTAACGACGATTACGACAGTAGCGACGCCGAACAAGAGCGCCTGAGCCAAACGCAGGGTTTTATTGGAGATATTGTTGGCGTTGATATTCAATATGGTATTCACGTCAATAATACCGTTATTAAAGATGCCGTCGATGCAGTGGGTGGGGTTGACGTTAACATTCAAGGTAGCAATGGTGACCCTGGTGTTTATGATACAAATTTTGATTGGCGCTGTAAGTATAAGTGTAATCTGGTGAAATATACGAACGGCGTTCATCATCTTGATGGGGCGCATGCCCTTTACCTCGCAATGGCACGTGGCGACATTGCACCAACCTACGGTCTCGGTAATTCAAACTTCGACCGCGAAAAAAATCAACAAAAGATTATCATTGCGCTGAAAGAAAAGGCTGTCACGACCGGTACGCTAACGAACCTCTCGAAAGTGACTAGTCTGATTGATGCTCTTGGGGAGAACCTACGAACGAACATCCAGACCGGAGAAATCCAGACGCTTATGAAACTAGGTGGGGAAATAAAAACAGACAACATTAAAAGTATAAGCTTGTTTGACGGTGATAAGAGCGTTGTTGCATCGGGTAATTATAACGGTGCCAGCGTCGTTATGCCGTCCGCGGGTATTTTTGACTACGATGATATTCGCGCATTTATCGACGAAACTCTTTCGAGCAATCCTGTCACACGCGAAAAAGCGGGTATTGTCGTCTTAAACGGTTCGGGCGTTGAAGGCGCCGGCCAGGCAGAGGCTGATAAGCTTAAATCTAAAGGCTTTGTTATTTCTGCAGTTGATAATGCACCCGAAGGAACCTATAGCGGTGTCGAGATATATCAGATTGATGCCTCAAAGACGGCAACTATTGCTAAGTTGAAAGAATTTTACCCTAAGGCAATAATTAAAACAACAGTGCCACCAGTGGTTGTCGATATAGACGCGAGTTTTGTTATAATCGTCGTAAGTTCACAGAAGTAGACAACGCTTGTTGCGTGGTATAATAATAGGTAATTATGGAATTTTTAAAGAATGCTCGCCGCCGCTCGCTTTTAAGTGAAATTGTTTACATAGCTTTAAATATTGGGTTAGCGATAGCCGTGGTGCTCGTTATACGAGCAACCGAATCTCCCTGGCCTGCAGTCGGTTTGATATTCTTAAGTAAATGGAGAGTGCTGGCTGTTAAACCAAGGTATTGGTTTGTGAATGTGCAAGCAAATCTGGTTGATTTCATCGTCAGTATTAGCCTTGTTGTATTTTTGTACACGACATATATCAGCAACGCTGCCGCGTTTCAAAAGTTATTCATTCTAGGGACGTTTACGCTACTTTATAGTTGCTGGCTGCTGTTTTTAAAACCACAATCAAAGAGGCTATATGTTGCGCTACAGGCTGGCGTCGCTTTGTTTGCGGGTGTTGCCGCTCTTTATACAATTTCTTACGATTGGCCGGCTTCAATAGTGGTAGTATTAATGTGGTTGATTGGTTTCGCGACTGCGCATCACGTGTTGGCAAGCTATAGCGAGACTCATATTTCCTTTCTGAGCTTACTGTGGGGCCTGGTGATGGCCGAGCTTGGCTGGTTGGCCTACCATTGGACAATTGCCTATAGTCTCGGTAGCGAGACTGTGCTTTTGCCACGGGTTTCCCTGACGGTTCTGTGTATTGGGTTTATATTGCAACAGTGTTACGATTCGTATTATCATCATCAAAAAATTCGTGGTAACGATATTATTCTGCCGGTGCTGTTTACTATCAGTATTATCGTGATATTACCTATAGTTCTCAATCTATGGGGTGGTGCAAATATCAGTATCGGTATCTAGAACAATTTTAAAGCGATACCGTAGTCCTGTTTCGTAACAAGTCGAAAACCTCTCTTGCTAGCGTGGGCAATAATCGAAGCGTGCTGCTGCGGATCAGCTTCCAGTAGAAGTAGGCCTTGGGGGGTGAGTATAGCCACTGACTGATCAATAAGTTTATTGATAAGAGCTTTACCTCCGTCATCTGCAAAAAGCGCAAGAGCAGGCTCGTGGTTAGTATCGGGTGAACGTTCCCACAACGGGTCGACGTAGGGCAGGTTGGCAACAATAATGTCTGCGGGTAAAGGATGGTTTTGCAATAAGTCACTTTTAAGTATTGTGACGTCGGCGTGTAGTCGCCTGACATTTGTCGTAGCGACCGTGAGGGCACGAGGGCTGATATCCATTATTGTTACCTCTAGTTCTGGGAGCTCAAGTTTTGCGGTAATGCCAAGGCAGCCGCTGCCGGTTCCGACATCAACCAGGCGCAAACGGGTAGTTGGTAGGTTGTAGGTGGTAGGTGGTAAAATTCGCTTCAAGAGATTAATAATGTCTTCTGATTCGGGTCGGGGAATAAGCGTGTCAGTGGTCACTGAGAAACGGCGACCGTAAAATTCTTTATAGCCAACAATATAGGCAATAGGCACGTGGTCGAAACGAAGCGCTAGCCTAGCATCGGCAGCTTCCTGAACGTTGGGTTCTAATATTTCGTCAGAGTGGGCATGGAGATAGGTTCGATTTTTTCGTAAGGTATGGGCCAGGATAAGCTCAACGTCCAATTGGGCGCTTGCTATACCAACCGCCTTTAGCTGAAGCGAGGCAGACTGGAGCCAATTATTGATTGCTGGCACTGGTGGCTGCGAGTTCACGTTCATAGGCTTGTAAATGCTCGATTAGGTCTTCAATCGCTCCGTTCATGGCTTGGGGGATACCACTGCGGCTGTAGCCGACGCGGTGATCGGTGATGCGGTCTTGCGGGAAGTTGTAGGTGCGAATTTTTTCGCTGCGATCGCCACTACCGATGAGGTTGCGGCGCTGAGCATCGAGTGTCGAACGTTCTTCGTCGAGTTTTGCCTGCAAGAGACGACTACGGAGTACGCTCATAGCTTTTTCTTTGTTCTTAATTTGAGATTTCTCGTCCTGGTTGGTGACGACCAGGCCAGTCGGCAGGTGAGTGATACGAACGGCACTGTCAGTAGTATTAACGGATTGGCCGCCGTGGCCACCGGCGCGATAAACATCGATTTTAAGCTCATTGGCATTGATTTCAACGTCGGTTTCGGCCGCTTCGGGCAGGACGGCGACGGTCACGGTGCTGGTATGAATCCGACCCTGGGATTCGGTCGCTGGCACGCGTTGGACGCGGTGAACGCCGGATTCGAACTTGAGCTTAGAGTACGGAGCATCACCCTTGACGCTGAATATAACCTCTTTGTAGCCACCCGTATCGTTGGCGCTTTCGCTGATAAGTTCGGTTCGGAGCGAGTGTGTCTCGCAGTAGCGCAAGTACATGCGGTATAGTTCGGCCGCAAACAGGCTGGCTTCATCACCGCCAGCACCGGCGCGAATTTCAATAATGACATTTTTCTCATCGTTTGGGTCTTTTGGTGCTAACATAATAAATAACTCATTTTCGAGTTGTTCTAACCGATTATCAATATCGCCAACCTCAAGCTTGGCCAGTTCTGCCAGTTCGTCGCTACCGCCCATAAGAGCTTTGGCCTCGAGTAGCTGCGCTTCGAGGGTCTCTCGCAGGACAGCTTTTTCGAGGATTGCCTCAAGCTCTGTGAAGCGTTTATTTTTGACGGTGTAGTCTTCGCTTGCGTAGGCATCGGGACGAGTCAAAAAATCACCCAGCTGTTTTTGCTCGGTTTGGAGTTCGTGGATGTTGAGACTGATTTTTGGCATAAGTTCCTTATATTATCGCATATAAAAAGAGACTACGTAAAGTAGTCTCTTTTGAGAGCTGTATTATTGCTCGATATTAGCTTTTTTAGCTTTAACGGCAGCGGCTTTTTTAGCTTTGCTGGCCAGAGCAGTTTTTCGAGACTCGGCAGCAGCAAATTTCGCTTTGTAACGGTCGACACGGCCTTCAGTGTCAATAATCTTCTCTTCACCGGTAAAGAACGGGTGAGAAGCGCTTGAGATGTGGACTTTGACGAGTGGGTACTCGTTGCCATCTTCCCATTTAATTTTGTCGGTGGTCTGCGTCGTTGACTGTGTCAAAAAGGCAAACCCAGCCACGTCATCGCTAAATACGACGGGACGATATTCGGTTGGGTGTAGGTTAGTTTTCATATGAGGGTTATTGTATCTGTTTTCGCGTGACTTGTCAAAGGGGGCGGCTCTTGAAAATTATTGCCCAAAGGGTTATACTCACTAGGTAAATTATTTTAACGACACAACCCGCGTATACAACTCCTGAAACCATCAGGCGCGCGGGTGAGGAAAAAGGAGTTCAAAACATCATGGCAGTAACTGTCGATATTAAAGCCCTGCTTGAAGCAGGCGTACACTTTGGTCACAAGACCAGCCGTTGGCACCCTAAAATGGCGCCCTACATTCATAGCAAACGTCAAGACAGCCATATTATTGATCTGACAAAGACCGTCGAAGGTTTAGATACCGCGCTTCCATTTTTGACAAGCGTTATAAGTAGCGGCAAGCAAGTTTTGTTTGTAGGCACAAAAAAGCACACTAAAGAAATTGTGCGCACGACAGCTGAATCCTTGAACCAACCATACGTGACCGAACGATGGCTTGGCGGAATTTTAACAAATGTCGCGACAGTCGGCCAGCAAATCAAGAAACTGAAAGATCTTGAAAAGCGCATGGTATCGGGTGACCTCGAAAAGCGTTATAACAAACTTGAAGTTCAACGTTTCCAAGAAGATATTGACGAATTGAATGGTAAATACGGTGGCATTAAAGACCTCAACGGCAAGCCCGGCGCACTATTTGTAATCGACGTGATTGGTGATATTAATGCCATCAAAGAAGCCAAAACACTTGGCGTTCCAGTTGTGGCCGTAGTTGATACCAACGCCGATCCATCATTGGTTGACTATGTCATTCCTGGCAATGACGATGCTATCAAGGGCGTTCAATTGTTACTTGATTATGTTGCCGCTGCAGTTCGCGAAGGCGCAGGTGCTGAAAAAGCAGCTGATAAAGAAGCTGTTAAAGAGGAGAAATAACGATGGGCGTATCAATTGACGACATCAAGAAACTTAAAGAACTGACTGGTATCGGTTTGACCGACGCCAAAGCAGCACTAGTTGAAGCAGAAGGTAACTTTGATAAAGCTCTTGAAGCGCTTCGCAAAAAAGGCGTTACTAAAGCCGAGAAAAAAGGTGACCGTGAAGCCCGCGAAGGGATTATCGATAGCTATGTTCACAGCGGACGTATTGGCGTTTTGGTTGAAGTAAACTGCGAGACTGATTTTGTGGCCCGCCTGGATACTTTCAAGACTTTCGCCCATGAAATTGCCTTACAGATTGCTGCAATGGCACCTATCTACGTTAGTGAAGCTGACATTCCGGCTGAAGAATTGGAGCGCGTGCGGAGTGAAGCCCACGAGCGTGTCAAAGCCGAAGGTAAGCCGGCAGCTATTGCTGAAAAGATTGTGGCTGGTCAGGTAAAG
>JAYTAD010000044.1:0-5585 GCA_043737705.1 Candidatus Saccharimonadota bacterium
TGTCAATTCATAAAAACACCTTAAACTAGCGAAATGTTTATATATATTTAGATTTTAGTTCTGTTACCGTACCATTTTTAGTCTTCACAAAGTTATGTACCGTATAATGGAACAATGATTACAGTAATTATTGCCGGCGGGTCTGGAACCCGTCTGTGGCCACTATCAACTCCAGAATATCCAAAACATTTATTAAAGCTAACTGGTAACCGTACACTATTGCAGACCGCCTATGATCGAGCGTCTCGGCTGGGCGACACGATCTATGTCGTCACTGAAGCCAGCCACTCTGAACACGTCCGTCAGCAGCTGCCCGAACTACCACACGAGGCCTTTTTGATTGAACCGGGTCGACGCGGAACAGCACACTGTATTGCCTTTGCCCTTGATGTTATTGCTCGGACGCACGACAAAGACGAACCAATCGCTTTTATCCACTCGGACCATCATGTCCGCGATATCGACGGCTTCGTTCGTTCGTTTACTATCGCGGCGCGGGTGTCGCAGGCCAATAGTGAGATCACTTTAATCGGTATCGAACCGACCTTTGCTAGCACGGGATTTGGCTATATCGAACGCGACGGCGTGATTGATGCCGACATGGGCGTCTATAACGTCGAATCATTTAAAGAAAAGCCGGATTACGAAACGGCCCAACAATACGTCGAGTCGGGACGGTATCTGTGGAACTGTGGCTACTTTGTCGGGTCGGTGAACACCTTCCTCGGCGAGATGCAGCGCAGCGCACCCGAACTACAGGCTAGCTTTGATACGCTGGCGGCTGTCGCCGAACCAGCCACGGAGGAATATAACCAAGCCTACCTGGCCCTCGATAGCCAGGTGATTGACATCGCCCTGATTGAAAAAGCTAAGAGTTTGGCGGTCGTCTCGGCCAGCTTTGACTGGATGGATGTTGGCTCGTTTAAGGATTTACACGATGTCGTTCCACAAGACGAACAGGGTAATTATTTTGGTGGTGGCAACATTTATCCGATTGACGTCGAGAACGTTTATGTTCGCAATGAGGAAAATAAGCCAATCGCCGTGATTGGGCTCGATAATATTGTCGTCGTTAACACGCCAGACGGTATATTGGTTGCCCGTAAGGATGTCAGCCATCGAACTGGCGAAGTCGCCAAACAACTTCAAAAATAAGGAGATTACACATGTGCGGAATTGTCGGATATATCGGCCAACGTGAAGCGCAAGGCGTTTTAACAAGTGGTCTACGGCGGCTAGAGTACCGAGGATACGACTCAGCTGGGATAATTACAATCGGTTTAAAGAATCAGGCGACACTGCTGCGGGCAAAAGGTAAAGTTGCCGAATTGGACAAATTGGTTGCAGCCCACGAGAATAAAGATACGGTCGGTATTGGCCACACCAGATGGGCGACCCACGGTGAGCCGTCAGAGACAAACGCTCACCCTCATAAAGCCGGTGATGTCTATTTGGTTCATAACGGTATTATCGAGAATTACAAAGAGCTAAAGGCCGAGCTGAAAGATCATAGTTTTGTCAGTCAAACTGACACCGAGGTATTGGCGGCATTGGTGGATTCGCTGTACGACAAAGACACGTCGCTAGTCGATGCGGTCACGCAAGCCCTCAAGCTGGTCGTCGGGACCTATGGGATAGCGGTCGTCTCAACCCGCGAACCCGATGTCATTATTGTGGCCCGTATGGGCAGTCCACTGATTATCGGAGTGAATGATGACGAGACGATTATTGCCAGCGATGCTTCGGCTCTAGTCGGTCATACCGACCAGGCAATCTACTTGAATGATGGTGAAATTGCCGTCTGTCGACGCGACGGTGTTGAGTTGCAGGACATGAGTGCCCAACCAATTTCTAGTCGCGTCGAAACAATTGAAGTCGATATGCAAGCCATTCAAAAACAGGGATACGACCACTTCTTGTTAAAAGAGATTAGTGAACAGCCTGTAACGCTTCGCTCAACCCTTAGCGGGCGGGTGAATGTGGAAGATAAACTCATCAAACTGGGCGGCTTGAATCTAAGTACCGAGGAGTTGCGAAGCATTGAACATGTGACGATTATTGGTTGTGGGACGGCCTATTACGCAGGACTGTTAAGTTCGTATTATCTGGAACAATTGGTGGATGGGCTAACGATTGATGTCGCCGTCGCTTCGGAACTGCGTTACCGGTCATTCCATTTACCTAAAAATACAGTAGCATTGGTTGTTTCCCAGTCTGGAGAAACTGCTGATACCCTGGCGTGTCTGCGCGAGATTAAGCGGCGAGGTGTTAAAACACTCGGTATTATAAATGCCGTCGGTTCAACTATCGCCCGAGAGGTTGATGGTGGGGTCTATGTTCATGCCGGTCCAGAGATATCTGTCGCTTCTACCAAGGCCTTCACCTCACAAGTGGCGGCCATGGTCATGTTTGGTATTCAGGTTGCCCAGGCAAAGGGTGTGGGCGTGCAAGACACGTCGAGCTATATCGAAGAACTAGCCCAACTACCCGATGAAATTGAAGCAGTAATCGCCAACTACAAAGACCAAATTGCGGGAGTAGCCAAAAAATACGCCCATTACAACCATGCCCTCTATTTTGGTCGTGACACGCTCTTTCCTGTGGCACTCGAAGGTGCGCTGAAGTTAAAAGAAATTTCGTATATTCAAGCTGAAGGCTATGCCGCCGGCGAACTAAAACACGGACCGATTGCGCTAGTTGATGATGCGTTTTTTGAAGTCGCACTAGTACTTGATAACTGGCTGTTTGACAAGAGCTTGAGCGCACTATCGGAAGTTAATGCTCGTGGCGGACACGTATTCGCAATAACTAACAGTAAAAAAGAGATTGATGCCGAAGAAGTTTTGCGGATCGATACCAAACTAGATTTGTTGGCACCGATTGTTTTGAACGTTGCGCAACAATTATTCGCCTACTATGTGGCCGTAGCGAGAGGTAATGACGTTGATCAGCCGCGGAATCTTGCCAAGAGCGTTACGGTCGAGTAAATTGGTCTTCGACTATCTTGTGGATTTTGGTAATAAATAAGCCTTTATCAAAGCGTTTGGCTTTGCGGCGAAGTGTGCCCGGTAGAAATGTGGTTTGCTCGGCTTTTTTAATGGCGCTTACGACTGATTCGACGGTTTGTTTGTGGAATAGAATGCCACTTTCGCCGTCTTGAACGATATCGAGCGCACCACCTTTGGCGTAGGCAATAACTGGCGCACCAGCTGCCAGGGCTTCCACCTGAACGATGCCAAAGTCTTCTTCGGCGGGGAATAGATACCCCTTAGCGCCGCTGAGTGCCGATGCCACGGCGCTATCGGAGGCGTCGCTAAAACGATCGGTGAAAAATTGCACGGTGGGTCCGGCCATGTCGACCAGACGCTGATGTTCGCTTCCGTTGCCGTAGACGCGCAGCTTGATACCGAGTTGCGTTGCGGCTGCCACGGCCAGGTCGATGCGCTTGTACGGCACCTGACGACCCAGTGCGACGTAGTAATCGCCGCGCGTGCGGGCTGGTTCGAATCGGTTGACGTCAACCGGCGGGTGGATGACTGTGGATGGCCGTTTGTAGTACTTTTTAATCCGTTTTTGAACTTCGGTACTGTTAGCAATAAAGACGTCGACTGCCTGCGCCGCGCGGTAATCGGCTTTTTTAAGCATCGGTACCATTAAGGGCATGGCCAGGCGAATAAGCCAGTTTAATTTGCCAAAGCCGGGGTCTTTTTTATATTCGTTGTAATGACTCCAATAATAGCGGATTGGCGTGTGGCAGTAGCAGATATGAACTTGGCCGGTACGAGTTTTGCGCACCTGTTTTGATTCTGCACTGGAGCTGCTGATGATAATATCAAACTCGGATAAATCTAGTTTCCGAAAGGCCCTGATGCGTAACATAGGAAAGAACTTGTGAAGTTTTCGAAACGCTGTAGGTAAGTCCTGTAGGTATGTTGTCCGGATGTCTAAACTTTTGAATGCGGGCATTGTTTCGGGAGTGTAGACGCTGGTATAAATCGGCGCATCAGGGAACGCTTCATGAAGAGCAAGAATGACATTTTCAGCCCCGCCCATATTGGTGAGCCAGTCAGCAATTATTACAACTTTTGGTTGTAATAATTTGGTAGGTGGTAGGTGGTAGGTGGTAGGTGGTTTAGTCATGATTGCAGAGACCTCTTCGACGCGTTAATGAGCTTTTGACAAATAGTACATTGTTCGAGCAGTTGCTTTAGGTCTTGGTCTGTTACATACGAGAGTTTATTGGACAAATACAGAAAGTTTTTTACTTCAAGCAGTGACCCGTATGCCATGACGTAGAAATGAATTTTATCCTTGCTTGTCTGTCGTCCAAAACCTTCCGCGATGTTCGCTGAGACAGAACTCGCTGCCCTTCTGAGCTGGTTAGTGATGGCGAATAGTTCGTCTTTTGGGAAAGACTTCGTGACAGTGTAAATAGAAACAGCTAAATTCTGACTTTCTTGCCAGACGACTAACTCTTCGAATGATTCAACCTTTTTTCCTACCATCTACTACCTACCATATACCACCTACTACTTGGCTCCTTTTTTACGAAGCACGACTCCAATGGTCTTGAACAAGATTTTGATGTCCAGCCAGAAGGTCCAGTTTTGAGCGTAAAAGAGCTCGAGTTCAATCCGCTCTTCAAATGACAGTTCACTACGACCCGAGACTTGCCAGATACCGGTGACGCCGGATTTGACGCTATGGAGCAGGGCGGTGCGGCCACTGGCCAGTTTGACTTCTTGGGGCAGGATGGGTCGTGGTCCGACTAAGCTGAGATCACCTTTGAATACATTGAAGAACTGGGGTAGTTCGTCGAGCGAGGTGGCGCGCAGAAAGGCACCGAACCTGGTGATGCGCGGATCGTTTTCGACCTTTCGGTTTTTTTCGTACTCTAGTGCTAAATCTTCACGTCCCATGTCGCGGAATTCATCGGCCGCATCACGGCTGCCGTATTTGGCGTCCATACTGCGAAACTTAATTAGTCCGATGGGCTTTGAAAAACGGCTGAGGCGACGGCTGACGTAAAAGGCGGGACCGGGATCGAAGCCCTTTTTGATAATAAAAATAGTCAAAAAGACGGGGGACAAGACGATGATTAGTAGCGTGCTGAGTAGCTGGTCGAAAATTCGTTTGACGATGGCACCCCAGCCGACCAGTGGTGTTTGATAAACAGTAATCATCGGGTAGCCCAAAAAGACGTCGACGCTATTTTTGCCTGAATAGAACTCGGCCTCGCCAGGTATAAAGCTGTATTCGATGTGATGCGTCTGAGCCTCGCTCAGGATGCGCTGGTTACGTTCGACCGAGTCGTATAGGTCGGTTTGAATAATCGTATTAATGCCATTGACCTCGATATCTTTTAAGGCTGTTTCGACCAATGAATAGTGATGGGCGCTGAGTTGAAGTGGCATGATTTTCTTTGGCCCAGCCACTGCTACGATTTCGTAGCCACTTTCGGCCGTATTGGCCAGATTAAGGGCAATATCACCCGTCGCAGCCGAAGTGCCAATAATAAGGACTCGTTTGACGCCTTTGCCGTAGCGAAACATCAGGCTGCGAATAACGCGTAAAATCTCACGCTC
>JAYTAD010000045.1:0-1071 GCA_043737705.1 Candidatus Saccharimonadota bacterium
GAGCAAACGTATCTTGAGAGGTGTTTTGCTTGTATCTTTTGATTACGAGCCTAGCTTTATAGCGAATTGTACTATTCGCGGCCTTCTTTATTTTAAACACCCATCTACAACCTATAGGCTTTAATGGAGGCGAATAATCGCATAGTTGCCATGTCTCATTTTCAATTAGAGAGTCGTATTCTTCTTTTATAGCTATTCTCCAACAAGCATAATTCATAGCTTCTTCATAGGTAGGTGGTTCTTCGACCAAGAAATTTTTGCTATTGCTTAGGATCGCCATAACGGTAGATTGTTCGTCTACATAGTTATTGCTGTTATGGATCATGCGAGGGCGCGGCCACTCGTCTTTATTACTTAGGGTCGCCATATTGCTATTATGGACCATGCGAGGGCGCGGCCACTCGTCTTTATTGCTTTCTAGGGTCGCCATAACGGTAGATTTTTCTTCTACATAGTTACTGCTATTATGGACCATGCGAGAACTAAGCTCGTCTTTATTGCAAACTGAGTGTTTCTCGAACATCTCCAAGTCAATATTATTATTGTGGCTTTTATCAATGCTAGAACGCCTCTCGTCATTATAGAGTTGATCAGACTCTCCACTTACTAGTAGTGGGCAAGGACACCTCTTGTCTTCTTTATTTATAGGCTTGGTTTGGCTGTCTTTTATACTATGAGCAGATTCACTAATTCCATTGGAAATGCGTAACATCGCATTGTCACTTAATAGCCGAGCACAAGCAAGCTCGTCTTTTAACTCGATGGTGCGGGGAGCGATATTGATATCTTCAAACTCCTCCTCCGTATCGTGGACTGCACCACTCAGTAATTTGCAAAACATGTATGCAGACGGTCCATATGTACGCAGACGGCTATATGTACGCAGACGATGTATGCAGACGAGCGACATGTACGCAGACGATGTACGCAGACGGGCGACATGTACGCAGACGGGAGAGTTGTATGCAGACGGACGCTTTGGGCTCGAGCGACTAAAACGCTCGAGCCACTTATGTATTTAGACGGCCTCCGAGCCAGAATAGAAAGACCACTTCACTCTTTCACTTCTTC
>JAYTAD010000046.1:0-7996 GCA_043737705.1 Candidatus Saccharimonadota bacterium
TAAAATATAATGTTTAAAATAATGTTTAAGATTATCGTAAGAATGATACTTAAAATAATACTTGTCAGCCAGAAAAACTTAACGCGAATCTTTCCGGCGGACGTTTTCGTAAAGTATCTTAAATGTCTCATAGTGTATATGGCCTGGCAGCCTCTAGTGGATGAGCTTAGAATTTTTATGTTAGCTAATCACGACTTGTAACTTTATAAGCTTTACCTGTATCGTCGTATGTAGTCCATTCCCCAACAGGTTCACCTGACTTAAAGTAGCCGGAGCGCTTTAATGTTCCGTCAATCCTATACCATTCCCAGTAATCTTCAGATTTACCATTTACATTCTTACCTTTTGACCATCTAGTGAAGCCATTCGCATGATATTTAATTGTGTACCCATCAATAATTTCCGACTTTTTCGGTTTCATCTGACGTGGCTTGTTCGTATCCATATTTTAATCATATCAAATAAAACAAAAACCTCTGAATTAACAGAGGTGAAAATGCTTGTGGCAGGGGCACGTGGAATCGAACCACGATCCTAGGTTTTGGAAACCCATATACTAACCGTTGTACTATGCCCCTATAGCCTCAATATTGTACCAGATATCGAAAACTTCGACAAAGCGTAGTTTTTAGTCGTTTTTGTGGGCGCGAATTGCTCGCAAGAATTTTTTGTCAGCCACTGGGTCGGCAAACCTTGCAATTGGCTCGTAAATGAAAATACGCTTGCTTTTCGCTTTAACGCCTTCGTCAACTTCTTTGATAGCGTTTACGAAGAACTTCTCTATTAGCCATTCACGACCGGGCGCCGTATATCCAATAACCGTGATGCGCCACAAATCATCACTCCAACGCTCGGTAGATTTAATACGAAGCGGTTTAGCTAGCAGTGTTGGACCGGCGGGTACGGCATTAATAAGTTCTTTAAGCGTACTTTCGCCTAATTCGCGGTCTCTAACAAATACATCAACCGCCATCGTACGGATGCCCCGTGGTGTTACATGGACTGCTTGAATTTGTTGATTGTGTATCCATAATATTTCGCCGTTCAAGCTACGAAGTTTAGTTGAGCGAAGCGTAAAGCGCTCAACGACACCAGCTGCATCCCAAAATGGTTCAATTTTTACAAAGTCGCCGACGTTAAACCATTGTTCGATAATCATAGTGGCGCCATTCGTGACGTCTCTTAAGATCATACCAATCGACTGACCGGCAAAGACAATGAACAAAGCACTGGCACCAATAGCGGCCACACCACCACTCGATGGCGGACTAAGAATTTGCCATGTAATATAGGCGACAGCTGCTACGACAACCGCACGCACACCGGCAACGGCAATACTCAGATACGTCTCAATTTGACGGAGTCGGATATGCTTCTCCTCGTTTGTTTCCTTATCTGTTACGGTAGAGACAACTTGGGCGAGTTTTATAATAGCTCGCGCTAGATACTTACTGGCAAAATAGGCAACTGCAATTGAAAAGATAAGAATTACTAACGATCGTAGGGAGTTTGCCTGGGCAAAAAAATCCTGCAGCTCAGCCGTTATATTAGAGGTGTTAAAAATATCATTCACGGTTACTTAGTATAGAAGATACGCCCGATAAATACGAGTGTATTACAAGTAACTTACATTTTACTTGTAATATGACTGAAATTATTCTGTGAAACTGTGTATAACTCCGCATATTTAAAGTGTTGTAAAAGCATAAGCGTAAGTCTATAATGAGGCCAGAAATTGTGTAAAATTAAAAAGGAGTGGCCGGCTAACCTTATATGGGTTATTCGTTAACAAAGTCTGTATGAACATATTGATGCTTGGGTGGGAACTTCCGCCACATAACAGCGGCGGGCTTGGAGTGGCTTGCTATCATATGTCCAAGGCGTTAGCCTTGCAAGGTGCCAAGATTGATTTTGTTGTCCCCTACACCGCTGACCATCCAGGCATTGATTACATGACCATTCATAGTGCTAGCAAGCTGACCCCCCTTGAACGTTACGGTCTTGGCGCCTATGACAGCAAGACGGTTCTTGCAAAAGAGCTGTCAACGGCCGACGTTAACGACCTCAAGGATATGCGAGGTGTCCAAAAACGCTATGTACAATTTGTTGAAACTCTGGTAAAAACATGCAAGCCCGACGCTATCCACGCTCATGATTGGCTAACAATGGAAGCCGGCATGCGGGCAAAGCAGCTAACCGATGCTCCTTTGATTGTACATGTTCACGCGACCGAATTTGACCGTTGTGGGTCTGGTAGTGGCAACCCGCTCGTCCACGAAATTGAGTATCAGGGTCTCATGATGGCCGATCGTATTATCGCTGTCAGTAATATTACAAAAAGTATTATTATTCAAAAATACGGTATTCCCGAAGATAAAATTGAAGTCGTCCATAACGCTATTGACGTCGCCAGTTTTGATGACGGTTATGACTATGATCATCGTACCTACTGTTACCTGGAAGCCCTTAAGGACGAGGGTTTTACTATTGTATCGACCGTGACACGATTTACGGTTCAAAAAGGTCTGACGCACTTTATGCGCGCTGCTGCTCGAGCCAGTGAAAAGTACAGTAAGTTTGCCTTTTTACTAGCTGGTGACGGCGAGCAGCGAGACGAGCTTATTGCCCTAGCGGCAGACTTAGGTATCGCCGATAAAGTCTTTTTTACAGGCTTCGTCCGAGGCAAACAGTGGCGAGATGCCTACAGTGTGTCTGACATCTTTGTCATGAGCTCGGTGAGTGAGCCGTTCGGCTTAACAGCCCTGGAAGCCGCCCATCATGATAATGCGCTTATTATTAGCAAACAATCCGGCGTTGGTGAAGTATTACATAGTATATTTCGTTATGATTTCTGGGATGTTGACGTTTTGGCCGATCAAATGGTCGGTATCGCCACATCGTCAGCTTTGCAACAATCGCTCAAACAAAATATTCAATATGAGTACGATAAAATTTCATGGCACGATGTCGCCCGTACCTGTATGCGCATCTACCAAACAGTCAAACAAGGAGTTCCTTCATGAGCAAGCGCGGCATCGTATTATACCTTCACGTCCACCAACCACTGCGCGTGCGTCAATATAGTGTCTTCGATACTGCCGTTAATCACGATTATTTCGATGAGCCGCGATACGACACGGACCGAAATAACGAGCAAGTTTTTCGAAAAGTGGCCGACAAATCATACCGACCAATGAATGCCCTACTCGAAAAACTACTTGCCTCGCACCCAGAATTTAAGCTTTCGCTTAGTATCACAGGAACGTTCATCGAGCAGGCCGAAAAGTGGGCACCTGATGTACTGGAGAGCTTTAAGCGACTAGTGGCAACAGGAAAAGTAGAGATCGTTGCGGAAACCTATTATCACTCACTCGCCTTCTTTTATAGCCGTCACGAATTTGAACTTCAAGTCGAAGCGCATCGCTCAAAAATTCGTGAATTATTTGGTGTCGAGACTCAAGTATTTAGAAATACTGAGTTAGCCTATAATGACGAGTTAGCAAAATGGGCTGATGACTACGGTTTTAAAGGTATTTTAGCCGAAGGTTGGGATCCAATTTTAGAGTGGCGTAGTCCAAACCACGTTTATCGACCTGCGGGAACTAAAAATATTGCGTTACTGTTAAAAAATTATCATCTTAGTGACGACCTTGCCTTTCGCTTTAGCAATAAATCGTGGGAACAGTGGCCACTGACAGCTGATAAGTATACCGAATGGACTAATGCCTCAATCGACCAACAGCCACTAGTAAACCTATTTATGGATTATGAAACTTTTGGTGAACACCAGTGGGCAGATACAGGGATATTCGACTTCTTTGAAAGTTTTATTGGTAAATGGTTAGAAAGTTCTGACAATACCTTTTATACCGTATCCGACGCCATCACGTCCTTCGAGCCAGTTGGTGAGATTAGTATGCCTCAGACTGTCACCTGGGCAGATAACGAGCGTGACCTTACCGCATGGCTAGGGAATAGTATGCAACAAGAGGCTCTACGCTATATTTACTCTCTGGAAAATGATATTATTCGTACCGGTGACGGTGAACTTATCGCTGATTGGAGAAAACTTCAAACCTCTGACCACGTATATTATATGTGCACTAAATGGTTTAGTGACGGCGATGTTCACGCCTACTTTAGTCCTTATGATTCGCCATATGATGCATTTTTATACTTTATAAATGCCGTACGTGACCTTCGCTGGCGACTTCACAACTACCATAAGACTGGTGGTTTAAATGGCTAGGCCTATTGTTCTTAGCAACGGCGAATTGCATGTCGGACTTAATAAATTTGGATTAGTCCACGATTTTTATTTTCCGTATGTTGGACTTGAAAATCACGCCGCTGGGCAATACCTTCGTCACCGCGTTGGTATTTGGGTTGACGGATCGGTGAGTTGGCTTGATGGTGATGACGATTGGTCATTTGTATTTGATTATCCACACAGCAGTCTTATTGGACACACCGTAGCCACTAATCAACGTCTTGGTATAATGCTCGAGTTTGACGATGCAGTCGATGCGCAAATAAGCGCTTTTCTACGTAACATACACGTCGTGAATTTATCTGATAGGCCACGAGATATACGGTTGTTTATGCATCAAGCGTTTGTGATTGCAGATTCACGCAGCAATACCGATACTGGCCAGTATTTACCGGATAGTAATGCTATTTTACATTATCGTGGACGACGAGCTTTTATTGTTTCTGGTTTATATAATAACCAACCTTTTGACCAGCATAGTATCGGACTGTTTGGAATCGAAGGTCATGAGGGCACTTACCGTGATGCCGATGATGGTGAATTGTGCAATTCTCAGGTTGAACATGGACGAGTCGACTCCACTATACGTTTCCGTCTGGAAATTGAAGCTCATGGTTCTACCAGGGTTCATTATTGGATTGCAGCTGGTACCTCCCGACGCGAAGCGCTTTATGTGCACAAACAAGTACAGGACGATGGATTACCCACCAGGCTCGATAGCACAGCTGATTGGTGGTACAAATGGATGCAACCGGCCCGCCTCGTGGCCAACAAAGTTGCCCCGCAACATCAAGAGAATTTTTTACGTAGCATTATGATTATTAAGTCCCAAATAGACAAACGGGGAGCTGTCATTGCTAGTACCGACACGGCAATGCTGAACTATTCGCGTGACGCCTATGCCTATTGTTGGCCACGAGATGGCGCCTTTGTGCTGTGGCCTCTTATTCGCATAGGCTATACCGATGAAGCCTATCGTTTCTTCGAATTCTGTAAACGGGGCCTTCATCCTAACGGACATTTAATGCACAAGTATCGCGCTGATGGCGCCCTTGGTAGCAGTTGGCATCCGTATGTTCACGACGGCGTCGTGGCACCACCTATTCAAGAAGATGAAACAGCGCTAGTCCTCTTCGTTTTTGCCCAATATTATCAGATGCATCCCGACCCCAGCCTTATTAAAGATTTCTATACCACCATGGTTCAGCCTATGGCCGACTTTTTGACGGATTACATTGACCCGATAACAGGCTTGCCAAAACCAAGTTATGACTTGTGGGAACAAATATTTTTGACAACGACCTACACGACATCAGTTGTTCATGCGGCACTTCTTGCGGCTTCAGAGTTAGCGGATGCCGCTGGTGACTCCGATAACGCCGTAAAATGGCGCTTAGCAGCTGGTGATATATTATTAGCAGCCCATAAACACCTTTATAATGACGAAAGAAAATCATTCTATAGGGGCCTTATTGTCAAAAATGGAGAAATAATCAAAGACGGCACGATCGATTGTTCAAGTGTTTTTGGCGCTTTTATGTTTGGGCTTTTCCCGTCACATGGCGACGAAGTAACGTCAGCCGTTGAAAGCGTCAAGGAAATCTTTGGTGTCAACCAAGGAGCTATAGGTTTGCCTCGCTATGAAAATGACGACTATCGACGATCAAACCCTAACATAATGGGCAATTGGTGGTTTATTACTTCGCTTTGGCTGGCACAATATCATATCGAACATAATAATGACGAGCAGGCTATGAAGATTCTGGATTGGGTAAAAGACAACTCTCTTAGTACGGGTATGATGTCCGAACAGATTGATCCTATCTCTCAAGAAATTGTCTCCCCTGCTCCTTTGACATGGACACATGCCGAGTACATCTCTACTCTTCTCGACACTATAATAGAGCCGAGACAGCATAATGATACAACGTAAATTGCATAAATTTTCACATTCGTTAAAAGATATTGCTTTGCGTAATAACGTTGCGAGTCATTTGCGGAAACGAGCTATTATACGCTTTGCGGAAAAAGTTGGATTTGTGTATTTTGGCAATGTTGACCAACATCATGACGATCATCACATTATCCGCGGACTGACAGTGTCGTCGTCGCACCGAGACAACCACTACTCAGTCGGGTCATTTGATGGTTACGATGTTAGCCTCGTTGACAGACTTGACTCCATCGAATCCCCAAACGGACAACACAAAACACATAATTGGTTGATTTTGGAGATTGATCTTCACAGCGCCTCCAATGTACCTCATATTTTTTTAGGTGCTCATAAACACAAGGATTCTTCATACGCAAAACTTTTCACTGCGTTTCCCATGCTACAAGCGGTTCCTTTGGGCACTTTTGAAAAATACAGTGAGGAATTTACAAAACGATACAGTCTTTTTGCCTCACCTTCACATTTTATAGAAGTTGAACGCTACTTTACGACTGAAACTACGCGAATTATTGCAGCTCATTTCTGGCCACTCGCCATCGAAGTCTCTGAAGGCGCGTTGTATATCTATACAGATAACCAAACCATTAGCACCCATTTGCTCGAAACAATGCTCAAAAATGGGTTATGGTTGGCTGGTCAACTCGATAGCCAAGCTAAGCTTTTCGACTACTAAACAAATACCCCGCTAACGTGCGGGGTATTTAATTGCTCTTTGCAGTAAGGTTAGTTCTTGCGAGCTTTTATTTCGTTACGGCCGAGGTTCTTTTTGGTCTCGGTGTAAAGAGCATGTATACGTGCAATTGGGTCGTACTTTCTCAGTACAAGTTTTTCAGAAGTATTTTGGACGTTTTTAGTCGTGTAGTAAGTGCGATGACCAGAAGCCTCGCTGACTAAACCAATTGTTTTTCGCTTTGTATTCTTCTTTGCCATAATGTTCCTTATAATTTTGTATCGGCTATCAGAGGTAGATTATAGCAAAAAAGCTCAACCAACGCAAGCAACCTAGCGGTAATTGTTAAATGCAACCGGAAAGTCAAAGTCGGCGGCTCGAATCAATTGCATGGCGGACTGAAGATCATCCTTGCTGCCAGCTGTTGCTCGCACCGATTCTCCCTGAATTTGAGTTTTCACCTTTGGTAGCTCATCACGAAGAAGTTTTGTAATCTTTTTTGCTTTATCCTGGTCAAGGCCGGCCACAAACGTTACCTCTTGAGTGGCTTTGAGGTTGGTGGTCACGATCGCCTTACTTAAATCCAACACCTTACTGCTCAACTCGCGCGCTGAGAGCTTTTTGCGGATAATATCGATGATACTCTCAATCTGCCAATCGTTGGCACCAGTCAGCTTAAAACCTGCCTTGTCAGGCATCCAGTCAATCTCTGCTGGGGTGTTTTTAAAATCATACCGTCCGGTAATTTCTTTTTGCACTTGGGCGAAGACATTGTTCATCTCGGCCTTGTCGTATTCGGAAACTATATCAAAACTAAATGTTGCCATACCATTCATTATACCAGCTGATTGATATCATCACGCCACCTATGTTAAAATCTACAAGGATATGCCGTCGTAGCTCAGTTGGTAGAGCGCATCCATGGTAAGGATGAGGTCTCGGGTTCAACTCCCGACGACGGCTCCACGTAACACTTGAAACCAGAGTGTTTATCGGATAGAATAGTTTAGTATCTTGGTTATATGCCGCCTTAGCTCAGTTGGCTAGAGCAGCTGTTTTGTAAACAGCAGGTCCACGGTTCGAGTCCGTGAGGCGGCTCCAT
>JAYTAD010000047.1:0-3630 GCA_043737705.1 Candidatus Saccharimonadota bacterium
GCTTGGCCGGTTCGACGTTATTACTCGACGTCAGCACAACACTCAGTATGACGGTGAGCAGCACGACAATTCCAACGACCGCTATAATAATAAATTGCAGCCGGCCCAAGCCACCTTGATTGGGTGTTTGGGGAGCAATTTGGTTTAAATAGTCGACTGGATAGTTGGGTTGATTTGGATTCATAGTCACAGCTATTTAAGCACAAACAGTAACAGAGGTAAAGGATGGTATACTAGTTGAATGCAGGACGCCAAAGAAGAAGTACGGGCACGTCTCAATATCGAAGATGTTATTGGCGAATACGTGCAACTTAAACGAGCTGGACGGAATTTCAAAGGTCTGAGTCCATTTAGTGGTGAGAAGACGGCAAGTTTCTACGTCAGTCCCGATAAACATATTTGGCATGATTTTTCGTCTAACAAGGGCGGTGATGTTTTTACGTTCGTTATGGAAGTTGAGGGGGTCGATTTTCGTGAGGCGCTCGAGCTATTGGCACGAAAAGCTGGCGTCGATTTGTCGATGTATGATACGAAGGGTAGCCAAGAAGTAGCCCAACGCAAGAAACGACTACTGTTGGCGCATGATTTGGCCGCTAACTACTATCAGCAAAGTCTTATCAAAAATCAGCACGCTATTGAATATGTCTTTAAAAAGCGTGGCTTGAGTAAACAAATTGTACAGGATTTTCGGATTGGCTATGCCCCAACCAGCGGTGATGCGCTTGTGCAATTTTTGTCTAAAAAAGGCTTTTCATCACAAGAGTTATCTCAGGCAGGATTAGTTAATCGGTTCGGTGGAGATATGTTCCGCGGCCGGATGATGGTGCCGCTTATGGATGGAGTAGGCCAGGTGATTGGTTTTACTGCTCGGATTCTTGTTGATGACCCTAAGGCACCTAAATATTTGAACACCCCACAGACGCTGCTGTACGACAAAGGCCGACATGTCTTTGGCCTGTCGCAAGCCAAAGAGGCAATTCGTAATAATGACTACGCGGTAATCGTTGAAGGCAACCTGGACGTTGTCAGTAGTCACCAGGTTGGCATCACTCAGGTAGTTGCCACTGCCGGAACGGCCATGACCGAACAGCATCTACGGGCACTTGTGCGCCTCAGCGGCCACGCCCGACTTGCGTTTGATGCCGATAAGGCTGGGCTCGCTGCTACGGAACGCGCTATACCAATTGCCCAGACGGTTGGAATTGACCTGACTATTATTTCGTTACCAGAGGGTGTTAAAGACCCTGATGATTTGATTCAAAAAAATCCGGCTTTGTGGCAGCGAGCGATTGATGCCGCTCGGCCAGTCGTCGACTGGGTCTTGGGGCAGTATTCTGTTCGAGAAGATTTAGAAACGGCTGCTGGTAAACGAACTTTTACCACGGCTGCATTAAAAGTTGTTCGTACGCTGCGTGATGTCGTTGAACAAGAACATTATTTGCCGAAGATTGCCCAATATACCGGTTCGTCAATTGATGTTTTGAAGCAAAAGCTAGCGACTATTAATGAACCTGTCGCTCAGACTTTACGAAAAGTTTCTCATCAGGATCCAGTCGTACCAGACGGTTCGGGCTATCAAGATAATCTTTTAGCTGCCGCGCTGATTGACGGAGCAACCCATGATTTATTTCGCGGAGTCGATTTGGAAACATTTGTCGGTGAGCAACGCCAAGCTGTCGTAAAATATCTGGCCGAGCACGGTGGAAAAGCACTCAAAGATACCCCTAAGGCCTTGCATAACTACGATACGTATGTCAAAATACTACTATTAAGGGCCGACGCTCGCTATGCCGATTGGAACGACCAAGATCGTTACTTTGAAACGGCTCGATTGCTCCGCCAAGTTGCCACAGCACATAAGAAAAAGCAAAAAGACGCATTAACCGAACAACTACGAGATGCAGAAACAGTTGGGGATGATACCAAAGCAGGTGAAATACGTAGTCTGATTAATAACCTTATCAAGGAGATACAAAATGGTCAAAGATAAAACAAGCAAGAAGAAAGCCGATGACGAAGCAGCCAAAGACGATATTGTTACTGGCGGTAGTATTGGTGCCCTGAGTGATATCGAAGAACCCGCGGCCGACCAACTGAAGGACGAGGAAGAAGAGGAAGATGACGAAGATGTTCTTAACCAAGGACAGTACTTTGATGATGCCAGCGATGACAGTGTTCGCTTGTATCTCCGTGAAATTGGTAAAATTCCGCTTTTAAACTCTGAAGAAGAATTAGCACTCGCACAACGGGTGGTAGCGGGAGAAAAAAAAGCTAAAGACAAGATGGCCGAAGCAAACATGCGTCTGGTGGTGTCTATCGCTAAACGATATAGTGGTCGCGGGCTTGATTTTCTTGATCTTATCCAAGAAGGTAACACTGGACTCCTGCGGGCCGTTGAGAAATTCGACCCCGACAAAGGTTTCAAATTTAGTACCTATGCCACGTGGTGGATTCGCCAAGCAATCACCCGTGCGATTGCCGATCAGGCCCGCACGATTCGTATTCCTGTCCACATGGTGGAAACTATCAACAAATTACTTCGTACGCAGCGTCGCATGACCCAAGAATTGAACCGCGAACCAACGATTGAAGAGCTTGCCAAAGAGCTTGAGATGGAACCGGACAAAGTAGAATATGTCATCAAAATCAAACAGGATATTACCTCGCTTGATGCTGGTGTCGGCCGTGACGGCGAGGACGAGGATTCGGTGCTGGGTGACTTCATTGAAGATGAAGACGGGGCTACTCCAGAAGAGTCGGCTACATCCCAGTTGTTAAAAGAGCAAGTCCAGGCGATTCTCTCGACACTGAGCGATCGTGAGCAAAAAATTGTCAAAATGCGTTTTGGCCTTGAAAATGGTAAAAGCCACACGCTTGAGGAAGTCGGCCAAGAATTTGCTGTCACCCGTGAGCGTATTCGCCAAATTGAAGCCAAAGCTCTTGCCAAGCTGCGCAAGCATAAGGACGCAAAAAAACTACACGAATATCTTAGCTAGAGATTGGCGCTACAAAAAAATACTCCCGCTGCAGGGAGTATTTTAATAAACGATAAGGTTTAGGTTATTTCTAGAACTCAATATCGGTAAGAACTTGGTCAATTTGTAAGTTGAGTTTTTTCAGACTGCCGTCGTTAATAATAAAATGGTCGGCGATAGCAATTGGGCCACCCTTTTCCAGGTTCTCAATTTCTGCCCAGTCACGTTGACTTGCTTCGGTTTCCGTCAAAGGGCGGATAGGGCGAATGCTAAGACGGTGATGGCGGACGTGCTTTGGTGCCACGACGGCAACAACGCTCAGCTCACCCGGAAACTCACTTTTGAGTGTTTTATACTCAGTCCAAGAGTAAATGCCATCGGCGACGACGCGATGCTGGCCAGCCCCAACCAGATCATTAATTTGCTTAATGATACGGTTAGCTACAAAATCTTTGCCCTCGCGAATACGTAGCTCTTCTCTAAAAGACTGCTCGTTTTCCTTGGTGTGGTCTAGTCCTGCCTCTGTCATGGCGTCAAGGATAACGCCACCAAAGTAGACTTTCGGATAACCTTTTTCTGTTACATAATCAACTGCAGAACTTTTACCGGCGCCAGATAGTCCGACAAAGGCGATAATTTTTAGATTTTCGTTATG
>JAYTAD010000048.1:0-24870 GCA_043737705.1 Candidatus Saccharimonadota bacterium
GTATTTTTGAGGCCAGCTGGTGGATGGCGCTGAATCAGTTTTTGGAGCAAATCATTAAGGTGGCGGGTTTTGAGCTCTTGTTTGCGACGGGCATCGATATCGAGCGCCAGGTCAAACAGTTTGGTGACGTTTTGACCAGTAACACTACTGGTAAAAATAAGTGGTGCCCACGGCGTAAACTTAAAGGTACGGGCAATCGTTGGCGCTAAGGCGTCGCGGGTATACGCGTCTTTGTCTTCAACGCTATCCCATTTAGTAACTACTATTACCATCCCCTTGCCTGCCTCATCGATAATACCCGCTAGTCGTTGATCAAGCTGGGTATTCAATTCGTTCACGTCCATCAACATTAAACAGACGTCGCTTTCTTCGATTGCTGAAAGCGTTCTAAGGACGCTAAACTTTTCGATACCAACCTCTTGTTTACCAGGTTTGCGCATACCAGCTGTATCGAGCAGTTCGATATCACGGGCGCCATAACGAACCGCCACGCGGTTGACATCGCGAGTCGTGCCAGCGATATTGGCCACTATAGCCTGCTGTTTGCCTGCTAGTGTGTTAAACAGGAAACTCTTGCCAACGTTTGGTCGGCCAATTAGCGAGATACGCAGAACGTCATCGGGAACCTCTTCGTATTTGGCCGGGATAAGTTTGACGATGCTATCGAGCACTTCCAACATACCTTGGTTGTGCTCGGCGCTGGTGCGGATAATTTCTTTAATGCCGAGGCGTTTGAATTCATCGATTGGCAGACTGTCTTTTAGATCGGCTTTGTTGGTAAGTAGCAGGACAGGTTTTTTGCTACGAAGGGCTTTTTTGGCAACTGTGCGGTCTTGGTCGCTGACATATTGGCTGCTGTCAACTACCACCAAGATAACATCAGCGGCTTCGGCGGCCTCTGTAATTTGTTCTTGAATCGAGGCTTCGAACTCGTCATTAGGGTCTTTGAGGCCGGCGGTATCAACCAGCCAAAAGTTGTGGAGTTTGTGCTCGACGCGACCCAAAACATTGTCGCGAGTGGTGCCGGCTTCACGGGCAACAATTGCCTGCTGTGAACGGACGAGACGATTAAAAAGCGAACTCTTACCGACGTTCGCTTGACCAATAATCGCAACCGTTGGGAGTTTTGAAGCCATAACTGTCGGTAATTATAACAGAGATACGACTGCTTGGCGAGCATAAGCTGCGTAACGCCCAAACTCGCTCGGGTCCTGTCGATCGGTTTACCCCTAAAATTTTTATTGATTACAATAAACAATTTTGGGGTGGCCCCACCGAACGCCACCCGTGGTGTATCTTAATTAAGCAATATATCACCTACTGAATAGTGGTAACTTCGAACTCACCGACCTTTATATCACCAAGTGAATAATTACCAAAATTCGTTCGATGGAGTTTGGCGACGGTATAACCTAGCGCGCCAAAGGTTCGTCGAATTTGGCGGTTGCGCCCTTCTTTCATGGTGATAATCCAACTTTTACGATCGGTGTCGTTCATTCGTTCCAGCTGTAAGGTACTTGACCCATCCTCTAGCTGGATGCCGTGGTCGTTGATCATTTGTTGGTGCAACGGCGCAAGTTCGTCCTCGAGTCGGACGTTATAGATCTTTGTCTTGGCGAATTTGGGGTGCGTCATCGTAAAGGCAAAGTTGCCATCATTCGACAAAAGGATAATGCCGCTACTTTCGCGGTCCAGACGGCCAACTGGTTTGAGATGATGATACTTTTGCGGTAATAGTTCGTAAATAGTAGGTGCGTCACCTTGCTGTCGACGAGAACAGACATACCCAATTGGTTTATGTAGGACGATGTATTCGTAGGCGGTGTCGCTTGTCAGGTCCTTGCCGTCCACAGCTATACTATCGCCGTCGCTAAAGCGGGCGCCTAAGGTCGCCGGGGTGCCGTTAACCGTCACCCTTCCCCGTTCGATAAGATTATCGGCTTCGCGACGCGAAACGCCCAGCTGCAAGGCAAGGTGTTTATTGAGGCGATATACTTCTGGAGTTTCTGAGGACATTATCTACCAGTATACCAGCTAAACAAGCGTTTGATCTTGGCTGGGAGTAATCGGGTTAAAGGGTGCGGGTGGTGTCGGTGGTTGAGGAGCAGTTGGTTGGGGTGCGACAGGGCCACTTAATTCTTGATTCATAAGCTCGCTGACATCTACGGCTGGGGTTTGATTTGTCAAAGGATGAATAACTCGGTCACCAAGCGATGAAGGACGGTTTGACGAGAAGGGTGCTGTCGGTTGAGGTAACGAATATGCTGTTGTCGGGCCTGCAAATGGCTGTAGTGGCCCGACGAAAGCCGATGGAGTATTGATAACAGGTTGTGGTTGGACCGGCGACGGTGCGGCGACAGGCTGCGGAGGCGTAACGCTAAATTGTGGACGAGGTGCGACTGGCGCGAACGGACGCGCAACGGCTGACGGGGCGGGTGTTCCAAAAGTTTGACTCGGAGTTTGTGGAATAGCCAAGTTATCGCCAAGAACGTCGTGTACGGTTCGAACGACATCTTCGATACCGACTTGAGATTTGACCAAGTAACGATCAGCACCGAGTGCTTCACCGCGGGCGCGTTGATCTTCGCTACTAAGAGCTGTCATCATAATAACTTTAATGCCTTTTGTCTCTGTTGTGCTACGCAAAATATCAAGCATGTCAAAGCCACTGATTTTTGGCATCATGACGTCACTGACGATTAGCTGTGGGCGTTCTTTGATTGCCATAGCGAGGGCTTCTTCGCCGTCACCGGCTGACACAATGTCGTAGCCTTCGGCCAAAAGCCGGACACCATAAATTTCGCGTAAGCTTTTGTCGTCCTCTACTAGCAGAATTTTTGTCATATTTACCTTTATTGTACCTAAGCCTTGTTAAAAATACTATACTTCTTGTGGTTATTGTGGGGGCTGGTTAAAATCGCGAACGGGAATCGATACGCCCGGGGGACGCTGAGGCAGCGGTTGGGTGTAGGCTGACGGATTCTTTTCGATAGAAGTTAACGGAGTGTTTTGGTGTGTAATGGGCTGTGGCGTGACAGGAGCTGTTGCCTGTTCGGTCGCCGACTGTTCTCGTGCCAGGGCTTGAAGCTTCGCGACATGGGCAGCAATTTGTGCGGGAGTAAGGCTTTC
The DNA here is from genome assembly GCA_043737705.1 of Candidatus Saccharimonadota bacterium. Lineage (GTDB taxonomy): Bacteria > Patescibacteriota > Saccharimonadia > Saccharimonadales > Saccharimonadaceae > UBA1547. The sequence goes on from JAYTAD010000048.1 coordinate 3,130, forward strand.
ACCTCTTGGGACGGTGGTAGCTACCTGAGCAGTCGGCTCGGGGTTAGGTTGAGACTCGGTTGGACTAAACGTTGTCACCTCGATGGGTTGCAGTGCGGCTCGGTTGGCGGCTTCCTGAGCCGCCACTGCCTGCTGTTCTGTCAACCGAGCGGCCTCTTGGGTATCTATGCGGGGCAGTTCAACGTAAAACGTACTTCCTTTTTTGTATTCGCTTTCTGCCCATATGCGCCCACCCATTGCTTCTGCCAGCCGGCGACATAAGTATAGACCAAGGCCAGTACCGCCAATTTGACGTGTGTCAGCGTTATCGACGCGATAAAACTTTTGAAAAAGATGGGACATATCTTCGGCCGGGATACCAATACCAGTATCTTTGACGCTAATAACCACCTTATCGTCGCTGCCCGTAACATCAACTAGTACTTCGCCTTGAGGTGTGTATTTGATAGCATTTTCTGTCAAATTATTAATAACTTCACGGATATGGTCATTGTCGAGGTTGACGTTATAGACCGGACTGAGGTGCCGTTCTTTGTCATCCGGGATAGGCTTGAAGACTAATTGCAACCCCTTGGTAGCTGCTTTTTCCTGCAGACCTTGAAGGATGTCATGTGTATACGCCATAACATCGACAACCTTCGGGTTATTGGACAAACGCCCATCTTCAGCCCTTGATACGTCCAGCAGGTCTTGGAAGAGGCGGCCAAGGTGTTGAGCTGATTCATGGGCTTTTATAATAAAATTTCGTGCTTTCTCGTCAATTTGAGCTGTTTGGGGGTTGAGCGCCAATCCCAGGTAGCCCTCAATAGAGGCAACCGGTGTACGCATTTCGTGACTAGCGGTACTGATAAATTCGGCTTGTTCACGTTCTTCGGCTTTTTCGTTGGTGATATCACGAAAAACAATAATAACCCCCGCCCCTATCTCGCCAATTGGTGAGGTCACCAGCGAGGCCATGATTTTTTTACCGCTATGGGTCACGATTGCAAGATCGTTGTTGCGGATTTGTTGGTTAGCATTGAGAACTTGTTGAATCGGGTCAATTGCAGCCTCGAGCGGCTCGCCTTTCTGGTTAGCAAGTTGCAGGACCGATTTATAGTTGAGCGCCAGGGCGTCTTGTTTGCCCCAACCAATAATACGTTGAGCCGCTGGGTTGATCAGTTGAATTGTTCCTTTATTGTCAACTGCGATAACACCGTCACCGATAGCATTAATGACTACCTCTGATTGGCTGGCAACTTGCGAGAGCTCGTTGGCCAGATCTTTGTAAGCACGGTCGCTACCGTCTATTTCGCTTCCCCCCGACTTGCTGTGCCACAGAATAAAACTAGCAATAAGGGGTAATAGTCCGGCAAAGGCAACTACCACAATGAGCTCGACACTCAATTGGCCCTTTAAATACTCGGCGGCGACAAAACTACCTATTGCGATGAGCATTGGGATTAGTCCCCAAATACCGAAAATACCCGAAAAGATTGCCACCAGCATCCATAGAGCGATAAACGGCGAAGTCATGCCGCCTGTTGTGACGATAAGCCCACCCGCTGTGGTAGCGAGGAGGAAATAAACGAGAAGTGCGGCCGGCAAAACAGCCTTTTTGGGTATCCATAAGTACGAAACCGTACTAAAAAAGGCTGTTACACTGGCGATTATAAATATCGGAGTATTGACGAGCAGCGTACGGCTGACAGGCTGGTCGCTAAAATACGGCAAAAAATACAGCAGAATAATGCCGATTGCCACTAACAGCGTCGCTTCACAGATGCGGCGATGCCAAAAACGAGTTAGCGCGACTGGTTGGATAGTGCCCCCTATTTTTCAACTTTATCTGGCGTTATTATGACGATTATGGTTTATTTTTACAAGAGGAAGACTTGTGTTATGGAATAGGACTCGTTAGGTGGTATGTAACAGACACAAACGTCTCCAATTATATATACATCTATGGTACAATGCACAATAGACCTTAAGCTTAGTGTGCCAGAGTCTAGGGGTGTCATGAGGGTGTCGTGTTAAAGCTATGAATAAAATAAAGAAACCAACCGCCAAACTTATTTTGCATATTATAGAACACCAATTTGCTGCCTGTTTTTCGCGTGCCGCAAAAGCAATTTACCCTTCTCTCTCTGTAAAGAGACGTTTAGGGTTGCCTTTGCGTAAAACACGATTAAATAATCACTTTAGGTCCAAGCGACGGCTTAATATTATAGTGGCAGGCCTAGCAATCCTCGCTCTATTTGCAAGCATACTGCTTCCAATGGCTACGGTACGCGCAGCCCAAACGCTTACTTGGACCAATAACGCTGATTTTACCTACAACAAGGCGGGCTCGTGCCAAGCAACAAACTCGCTTGGCTTGGTAGTTTCTGGCCCTGCCTATACCGATGCGACCTGTGCGACGGCTGGCCTAGGGTCAGACGTCAGCCTAGCCTCTAGTGAATTTATAATAGACGTAAAGAACGTCGTTGCCAGCAGCAGTCACTCGCTCGCCTTGAAGAATGACGGTAGCGTATGGGCCTGGGGGTATAATTACTCTGGGCAGCTTGGTAATGGCACCAATACTGGACAGAGTATGCCAGTCCAAGTCAAGGATGCTGCTGGTACCGGTTTTTTAAGCGGCGTGAAGGCAATTGCTAGCCGAGGCGGCTTTTCGCTTGCTCTAAAGACTGACGGTACGCTCTGGGCGTGGGGGGATAACGCCCAAGGTCAACTCGGCGACAACACTGTTATCCAGCGGAAATTGCCAGTCCAAGTCAAAGATGCTGCTGGTACCGGTTTTTTGACAGGTGTGGCGTCAGTTGACGCTGGCAACAGCCATTCGCTTGCTCTAAAGACCGACGGTACGTTATGGGCGTGGGGGTATAATGGCTATGGTCAGTTAGGTGATAATACGACTATTCAACGGAAACTACCTATACAAATTGCTGTCGGTTCCACCTTCTTGACTGTCGGTGTTGGCATAAATCACTCGGTTGCCGTAAAAACGAACGGTACGCTATGGGTATGGGGGTCTAATGCACAAGGTCAACTCGGCACTGGACCGCCCGTATACACTATTAACGGGTGTTACGATGATTGGGAAGGTGTATATTATGATTGCTACATATATTCTGACAGTTACACTCCTACCCAAATCGCTGTCGGTTCCACATTTTCCAGTATCAGTGTGGGTGGCTATCATTCATTTGCTGTAAAAACTAACGGCACTCTCTGGGCCTGGGGATATAATTATTACGGTCAGCTTGGTGACGGCTCGGTAGCTACTCGGGACGCACCTGTACAAACTGCTGTCGGTTTTAGCTTCTCGACCGTCACCGCCGGCAACATGCACACACTCGCTCTAAAGGCCGACGGTACCCTCTGGGCTTGGGGAATGGGCGCACAAGGTCAACTCGGCACTAACGACGTTTCTTATCGGATTACTCCTACCCAAGTCAAAGACCCTGTTGGTACCGGCTTCTTAAGTGGCGTGACGACTATTGCTGGTGGGGGTAACCATTCGCTAGCCGTCAAGAACGACGGTACCCTCTGGGCTTGGGGGTCTAACAGCCAAGGTCAACTCGGCGACAATACTGTTATCCAGCGGAACTTGCCAGTCCAAGTAAAGGCCAGTACAGGCACGGGCTACGTTTCGTCTGGTGGTTTGTCAGGTATAATAGCCGATGCGGGAGCAGGCAAAAAAACTAAATGGTATGACGTCAACTGGCAATCCATCGCTCTACCCGTCAATACGTCAATTGTTTTTAACGCCAGAACCAGCAACGACAAGACCACGTGGTCTGGCTGGAGCTCATCGTTTACACAAGCAACAGCCGGCAGTACGAGTGGTACGGGGGATTTGAACAGCTTACCTTTTTCCCGGTATATAGAACTCAAAGCGACACTTAGCACGTTGAATGTCGCTGTAACCCCAAGACTGAATGATTTTTCACTTAGCTTTATGGATGACACAACCCCTCCTCCTACTAACGCCACCGCTATCATAATGAAAAAAGATTCGACTGGTGCAACTATTAGTCAAAATGCCTGGACGAATGACTCAACGCCGCATTTTAGCTGGACGGCTGGGGTCGACGAAGTTAACGGTTCTGGCATGCAAGGTTATTGTTTGTATCTGGGACCAGATAGCACCGCTAACGTTACCCAAACCAAAGGTATCCTGGGTTCGTCACCCGTCAACACGGACGGTGCGTGCCAATACGCCGTGACTGATAGTAACCTTGATCTGAGCGTTGCGGGGGTCCTGGCTACTCCACTGAGCACCTCTAGCCAACCGTATTATTTGCTTATTAAGGCTATTGATCAAGCCGGCAACGTACACGCTGGACCAGCCGCATCTTCCTTTTTACGCTACGACGATGTGCTGCCTACTAATCCATCATTTATATCAGCACCATCACAGTTTGTGGCCATCAAAGATGTGACTCTGACGTGGCCCACAGCAGGCGCCCAAGCCGCCATCGATACGAATAGTGGCGTGGGTGGTTTGCAATACAAGATTGGCACCGGCGGTATCTGGTACGGTGATGCCCATAACGGCAATCAAGACGCGAGTGATTTGCTGGTAAATGACGGTAACTACCAAACCAATCCGACAATCGACTACCCTCTTTTGAATGAAGGAAACAATATCGTTTACTTTAGGACAATTGATGTTGCCGGTAATATATCGTCGTCCTACGTCACGGCAGTCATTAAGCTCAATACATCTTCCCCAACCTCGCCTCAAAACGTCACAGCCACTCCAGTAAGCAACACGACAAACTCCTTTGCTTTCTCGTGGAACGCGCCTGCGTCTTTCGTAGGCTCTGCGAGCGGCTTGACGTATTGCTACACGGTCAACACGCTACCAACAGCTAACACTTGTAATTATACTAACCCTGGTCAGACCTCTCTGCCAGCCGACGCGTTCGCAACCCAGCCAGGCGAGAATATCTTTTACGTGGTTGCTAAGGACGAATCGTTTAATATTAACTACGCTACGTATAACAGCGCGACCTTTAATGCAAATACACCAGCCCCTGGAATACCGTTGAATCTTGAAATTGCTGATATTTCAACCAAATCTACTAGCACCTGGAAGTTAGCGATTTCATGGGCGGCCCCAACCGATATCGGGGCAGGTATCGCCAAGTATGCTATTTACCGCTCGACGACTGGCCTATCGTACAATCAAATCGCAACAACCAGCGGCCTGAGCTATGTCGACAGTTCGCTTAGTCAAATAACCTACTACTACAAGGTTAAGGCCTGCGACTCTGCCAATAATTGTGGCGCCTTTTCAGAGGTAATCTCGAAACTACCGACCGGTCGCTTTACTACCCCGCCAGAATTAATCAGTAATCTATCAAACGAGGTGAGTACACGAAAAGCTACCTTTAACTGGATAACCGACAGGAAAAGTGACAGCCGCATTCAATATGGAATTAAGAGTGGCGTTTATTTTAGCGGAGAAATTGCCGTCAGTGAACCATCGATGGCTCATAAGGTAGAGTTACTGAACCTTGAAGCGGGTACGACTTACTACTACAAGGCCAAATGGACAGACGAGGATGGCAATACAGGTTCCAGTGGCGAGCTTAGTTTTACAACCCTACCTGCCCCAGTCGTTAAAAGTATTGAAGTCATACGGACGACCTTAAATAGCGCAACAATCCAATTCACCTCAAATGATGCTGGCAAGGTTAGTATGTACTATGGCAAAACCGAAGCCTTTGGTGGCTTGACATCGGTCAATACTTCAGGAAATGAGTCGCCATATACCATAGAGTTGTCAGGGCTGGATGACGGATCCGTGTATTTCTATAAAATAAACACGTTTGATAATGACGGCAACGAATACGATAGTCGTCGGATTGATACCTTTACTACCCCAGCGCGACCGGTGATAAGCAAGCTTCGCTTTCAGCCTGTTGCGGGAGAGCCGACCAGTACCCAGATGGTTACCTGGACAACCAACGTAGCCACAAATTCAACCGTGACATACGGAAAAGTTGGTACCAACGGCAGCGACGTCCACGTTTCAAAAATGATTAACGAACACGAGATTACACTAAGAGGCCTAGAAGACGATAGTCAGTACTTCTTGCTAGCCCAAAGCCGTGACGTCAATAGCAACCTCGCCGCTAGCGATCGACAAATCTTTAAAACAGCTCTCGACACCCGTCCTCCAAAGGTCACCGGCACACGAGTTGAGACTTCCATCAAAGGTAATGGTAGCGAAGCCCGTGGACAGATTGTAGTCTCGTGGAAGACGGATGAACCGTCGACTGGCCAAGTTGCCTATGCCGATGGTAGTGGCGGCTCGGACTATCCCAACAGAACCGCCGAAGACGCTCGATTGACGACGGATCATGTGGTGATTATTTCTGACTTGCCTACCTCGAAGGTATATCACTTGCAGCCAATTTCACGAGATCGATCGCAAAATGCCACTAGAGGCAAGGACAAGTCTGCTATCATTGGTAGAGCAAGCGAAAGTGTTTTGAACATCATACTGAATTCTTTACAAGGGATATTTGGAATATAGCAATATGGCACAAGGCGATCCACTCATTCACGTCAAAAACGTCAGCAAGAGCTTTAAAACCGCAGGTGGTGTAGTGCAAGTGTTGAATAACGTCAATTTTGAGATACTCGACGGTAGTTTCACTATTATTTATGGTCCATCGGGGAGCGGTAAGTCGACTCTTATCAACTCTATTATTGGATTGGATGCCCCCACCACGGGACAGGTGACATATAACGGTAAAGATATGTATGCCATGGATCAAAACGAACGAGCTTTTTTTCGAGCCGATACCATGGGCATGGTGCAGCAGACAAATCATTGGGTAAAAAGCTTGAGTGTTTTAGAGAATGTTGCCCTCCCCCTCCGTTTCTTGGGCGTCTCACCAGAAGCAGCCTTAGAGGGAGCTAAGAGTTCACTACGTAGAATTGGCATAGAACAGCATGCTCACAAATATCCTGATGTATTATCGGGTGGAGAGCAACAACGGGCAGCCATGGCACGAGCGCTCGTTAACAATCCGGCGTATATTGTGGTCGACGAACCAACCGGAAACCTCGATAGCAAGAACGGTGATGCGCTTATTAACCTACTCCGTTATCTTAATAAAGATTTTAACAGAACAATCGTACTTGTCACGCACAACCTCGAATATTTATCGCTTGGTGACAAACTTTTGCTGATAGAAGATGGAGCTGTGATTGAAATGAAAAATAACGATATCCACAAGGTTACGAGTCACCTGCTGGTCGACATGCAAAAGCGAATAGACGATTGGGCTCACTATGAAAAATAACAACAAACCTCATCACCGACGACCACATATTCATCTGGGCATGGTTATTAAAATGGCTGTTTTGAGCCTCAGATTTAAGCGTTTTCGTAGCTTTGTGACAATCTTAGGTGTCGTTATTGGTATCGGGTCTGTATATTTGTTAATTTCGCTTGGGTTGGGGCTGCAACAACTCGTTCAGGACGAAATTATCGGTAACCAGTCTATTAACACTGTCGACATCACGCCCGCGAATTCTACGATTATTACTCTTTCGCCCGAAAATCTGAAGCAGATTAAATCCATTGAACACGTAGAAGATGTCAGCGGTATATACATACTGGCTAGCCAAGTGACTCTCGACGGTTCGTCAATCGATTTAATTGCTTACGGTGTTGACTCCCTTTACTTGCAATTGAGTAATTTGATTCTGGAAGCCGGTAGACCCATCGATCCCGCTAAATCAAATGAGCTCGTTATTAACAACTCTTTACTAGAGGCTATAGGTATTAAAGATTTTAAATCAGCCATTGGCAAAGAGATAAATGTTAATTTTTCTCCCGAGGGTGAACGGTCGGTTGATAAAAAGATGCGTATAGTCGGTGTGATTAACTCCGGTACAGGTTCAGAAATATTTGTCTCTCAGAAGGTTTTTCAGGAAACTAACGTGGCAAACTTTACCCAGGCAAAAGCAATTATCGACAATCGATCCTCTATCTCTAATGTCAGACGCACAATCGAAAGCCTTGGCTACGAAACAACCTCACCGGTCGATACACTAGATCAAATCAACGAGGTGTTTCGGTTCTTTAACATTTTCCTTCTCGGATTTGGTAGTATTGGCATGGTTATTGCCGTTTTGGGCATGATAAATACCCTCACGGTTTCGCTACTTGAGCGCACCAGAGAAATTGCGCTTATGTTAGCAATTGGCGCGCGACCAAAAGATGTGCAGCGGCTCTTTATGGCCGAAGCTATCATTTTATCTGTTACTGGTGGTATTCTGGGCATGTTATTGGCCAGCGGGTTAGGCTATACGGTTAATCTCGTGCTCAACCAGTTTGCAAAGGAGCGTGGCATTGTTGATGGATTTAGTGTATTCTCTACCCCACTCTTCCTAACCGTTTGCACACTGGTCTTTATGGTAGTAGTAGGTGTTGTAGTGTCATTTATACCCGCCAGGCGAGCCTCACGGATTAATCCTATCGAAGCATTGCGCCAAGAATAGTATTACGAGCGAATTGCCGTCTTGCCAACCAGCTGCACTAAATGGGTTATAGATTGGGTCTCGAAATACCCAAGGGATGGCTTGATAGCGTCTGTCGCATCTAGCGCCAGTAGCTGAACGCCTATTTGGGACAATTCTCCTGCTTGCTGTGCAGTAATGCACTTCTCTCTACCCGGATATCCGTTTGTCTGCGCGATGGCCCTTAATGTCTCTCTATCGTAAGCTTCAGGTAATTTTAGACTTGTGCCAGCAGATAGACGATCCATGGCGACGGAGGCAATCTTATATGCCGGGTTGGAGGTTGTATAATTTTCACTTTTAGCAACGTAATTATCACCTGAAACTTGAAACGATTTTTCAACTGAAATATTGCCTGAAATTTGAATGGATTTCTCGGGTGTAGGATGTGAGTATTGCATAAATACATAATGCACTAAATTTACTAAATTGTCGATAGGATGGATTTTAGAGAAGAAACTGCAAGGCTAGGTATTCGCTACACTGGTAATCTTACCAGCAAGGCGCTAATCTCTAACGACAACGGTTACGGGGCTTAGTTAATGGCAAAGTTATCGATGCCCGAACTACCCGCGGTACTGCCGCCACGACCAATACCGTGTTTGGTAAACGAAGCGCCGAAAGCGTCCGTTACGGTGGTTAAGGGGCTGCCAGAGGCTGCGCTATACACGCCAATGCTGTTGCCAGCGGTCATTGCGCGGGCCATTGTCGGACGGGTCGTTGTGTCCGGTTGTGCCCACACTTGGCTGATGGTGCCCCCAACGGACTTCTCGAGCACCAGACCATAGTAGTCGGTATAGGTCGTGTGTGCGACGGAGGTATATCCGGTGTTGGCGGTGCTGTTCGTGTAAATAGTTCGAGAGTAATACGTTACCAGAAAGCCTCTATTGTTGTAAAAGGAAGGACCGCACCCACCCGAGCCGATACTACCATTAACTCCGTAGTATGTATCTAGGTAGCCATTGCTAGCACTAGCTCCTCCATAATAGGGGCCAGCCGGAGAGGGATAAATGTTCCCATCTTCACAAAAACTCATATCATAGACCCACGGACCCGGTGAATAAGTGTACGTGTAATACGTATACGGCTCGGACGTGTAATACGTTGAAGACTGCGTGTTGGTTTGCTCGCGGAGGCGCCACCAGTTGGTCGCGTCATTGACGCGGAAGTAGAGTGCATCGCCGGTACCAATATCTGCCGAGACGTCGACATCTGCCCGGCTCGATTCAATGACTGCTAACGGATTGGTCGAAACAGCACTCGACGTCACCGCCCGTGTTCCATTCGTGCTCCAGGCGCCCGACAGTACGTTCCAGGCCACCCCACCGGTTGAGGTGACGCCTAATGTGGCTCCGGTGCGGTTGAAGTTGTCGGACATGGCGGTGGTTGCGCTTTTGGTGGCCGACCAGTCGCCGGTGTCTTCTGGCGCCAGGGCTTGGACCCGGAAGTAGTACAGTACGCCTGGTGTCAGCCCACTAAAGACGCTACTGGTAGTGGTAATGCCGGTAATGACCTGGGGCGAGGTAAAGCTGCTGTTGGTCGAGAAATTAACGGTATAGTTTTGGGCGAAGGCAATCGCGTTCCAGTTAAAGGTAATTTGCGAGGCCGAATTAATGGCTACCGTCACGACGGGAGTGGCCAGCTGGTTGGTGGTGAGGCTGAGTGAATTGGACCAGTTACCAGCGCTACCAGCCGCGTTGGGCATCACCCGGAAATAATACAGCGTCCCGGCTGCAAGGCCGGTCATCGGGGTGGAGGTGCCGGCGCTGGTCGTTTCGACCAAGCCGGTCGTAAAGGCACTATCGCTGGCCTGCTGGACGCGGTAGTTGAGGGCATTGTTGACGGTTGTCCAGTTGAGGGTAATCTGCGTCAGGCCAACCGGCGTGCCCGACACGACCGTGTCGCCAGAGGTAGCAATGGCCGTTTTGCGGCGACTGGTGATCGTCTTAATCTGCCCAGTAGCCTCTTCTCGGTACTTCAAGGTCCATTCCAGACAGGCGGCCCCAGTGTTACAGGCGGCGCTACCGTCACCGACGTAGGCAAAGATGTCGGCTTCGCCCGGCGCACCGGTCAGATCGAGACATTTAATCGAGTTAGTCTCCGTGGCCGCACTGCGCGGGATCAAAAGGGTCTTGGTTTCTACGTTACGTAAAACGGTGGTGGTTACAATGCCAGCATTGGGATTACTGACGGCGCTACAGCTGGGATATTCGCCGTTGGCATCGTAGTACTTTTCGAGGGCCTCGGCCAAGATAGTGGCCTGACTGGAGCGCTGGGCATCACGGGCGTCAGCTTGGTAGGTGGTAAAGCCAGTGGTAGTCATAGTGGCCAGGATGCCGATAACCGTTATGACAACTAGTAGCTCGATCATAGTGAAACCGCTTGTGATTTTTCGCATGAGCTTAGTGTAACACAATCTGGAAGTGCTGTAATAAGCTTTATATTGATGCGGGTTGATACTATCGAACGTTTTTGATGAGGAAATCACCGTATTGGGGATCATTGACTGCCGCGCGCAGACTAGCGGAAAGGGTTCTGTCTGGTGCTGGCTGCGTTGTTCGGGTGGCGCTCATCGATAGTGGCAGTTGACCGATATACTTCGTCGATTTACCGATGGCGGCGAAGAACAGCGACGCGGCGCTTTTACCCTTTTGCAGCCCGTAGAGGTCAGTCATCGTCAATGTCTTGTCGCCCTTTGTCGTCGTGACGAGACGAATGAACGACGGCCCGGCTATATCGGATTTGGGGCCGCTATAAAGCTCTAATAGTTTATTTATCTTCGTGTACTGCGCCGTAATAGTTGCTTTGTCGACGCAGGATAGCTCCATTATCGCGTTGGTTCCAGGACTTGGTGGCTGATCAACCATTTGGCAGACGGTCTGGTCGCTTTCAAAGAGCACATACAAAGGATTGAGGCTGACCGCACCCCCTATTTCCCTTTTCTTTAAATTGTTTTTTTTCAGGAATGCCTCGGTGCTGGCTTTGACCGCACTAGCATTTGTTTGGGCTGACTTGTCCTTTTGTTCGTATTGGACAAAGTCGCTCGCGGTCGTGACGACGCCGTATGAGCCAACGGCGGTATAGCCGATAGCGTCAAGACCTTCTAATGGCGTGGCTTTTTTCGTGTACAACTCGGTGAGCTGAGAAATGACGGCCGGTTGTTGGTATTGCTTGATAATCTCAGCTGGTTTCGGCGCGACGGCCGCTACGGGCGACGTCGGCGACGATTGTTTTAAGGGAGTAAATTTAAACAGCAGCGCGACGGTGAGCGCGCTGGAAGCGACCACGAGGATTGGTAGGCCGATAAGTAGTTTGTAATTTGGTTTGTTTTTCATAGATTTAGTGTAGCACGTATCTAGCGTCCATCACGCCAGGCCGGTGTCTCTAATGAGGAATCATCCGGTTAAGGTTAGCACCCCAGCCTACAGTGCATCGATCGTGAAGTTGTCCAGACCCTGACCGTTGTTGTCAGATAGTCCACGACCGATTCCGTGCTTGCCAATGGTGGTGAATGACGCCTCGGTAGTGTTAAGTACCGCTGTCGCCCCACCGTTCGTGAAGACCCCAATCGACGTACCGACCGCGCGAAGACGCAGCGATGTGGGAGCAGCCAGTTCCGCACTGGTGCCAAGAGTAGTGATTACCCCGGCGACAGACTTGTCCAGAATGACCGTGTAATGAGTGGCGTAAGACGTCGCCCAGTAGGAGTTGTCTACCCAGTAGCCAGCGTTCTGATAGACGGTTTGACTATAGTTATAGTCGGTACATTTACCAACACCGCCAGAGTTTGCGGGTCCGAGATTGTCTGCCTGTGTGGGAATGCCATTCACATAGCTGCGGTAAATCCATCCATACCCAGCGTTGCCTTCGTTCTGAACGTAGGCAAGGTAGTTAAGGATCCAACCACCGCCGTAGTAAGAGCCCGCCACATAATACGACGACGGATAATACGTCGAGACACTCGTTGTCCACGTGCGAACCCTTGCTCGAATCCAGTTGGTCGCGTCAGTAACGCGTAGATATAACGCATCGCCACCGCCCGACGAGACGCCGACCGAGGCGTCGACGTTGGCCCATCCGTAGTTGATCGTAGCCAGCGGGTTGGATGAATTGACAGCGGGCGTCGTTGCCATTGTTCCGTTGGTCGACCACGTTCCGGACAGAGCCGTCCATGGGAAGCCTCCGGTCGAGGTGACGCCTAGGGTGGCCGCCGTGCGGTTGAAGTTGTCAGCCATCGCCGTGGTGGCGCTGACCGTACTCGACCAGCTGCTGGTGTCGTCGACCGCTAAGGCCTGGACGCGGAAGTAATACAGCACGCCCGGTGTCAGGCCGCTAATGACGCCACTGGTGGCGGTTACCCCAGTAATGACTTGGGGCGAGGTAAAAATACTAGAGGTTGAGAAGTTGACGGTATAGCTCTGGGCCAGCGGGATGGCGTTCCAGTTGAAGGTAATCTGCGAGGCCGAATTGATGGCCGTGCTGACGACGACTGGGGCGGCGATGTGTCCGCTGGTGACACTGACCGTGGCCGACCAGTTACCGGTGCTACTGGTGGCGTTGGGCATCACCCGGAAATAGTACAGCGTGCCCGGCGTCAGCCCAGTGGCTGAGGCCGTCGTGCCGGTCACCGTCGAGACCACCAGGTTGCTGCTAAAGGCACTGTCGCTAGCCCGTTGCAGGGTATAGTTGAGGGCGTTGTTGACGGTCGTCCAGCTGAGGTCGATTTTGGTAAAGCCAACCGGCGTACCGCTGACGGTCGTCGTGCCGGAAGTGGCAATCAGGGTCGAATGGCGACTAGCGATCGTCTTAATTTGACCAGTCGCCTCTTCTTTGTACTTCAAGCTCCACTGCAGACAGGCTCCATTAGTTGGGCCGGTGGCACAGGCGGCACTGCCATCCCCCACGTAGGCAAAGATGTCGGCCTCACCGGCTGCACCGGTTAAATCTTGGCACTTAATCGAGTTGGTATCCGTGGCTGCACTGCGCGGGGTGAGGAGCGTCTTGGTTTCGACGTTCCGTAACACGGTAGTGGTCACGGTATTAGCATTGACGTCGCTAACAGCGCTACAGCTGGGGTATTCGCCGTTGGCGTCGTAGTACTTTTCCAGGGCTTCGGCCAAGATAGTGGCCTGAGCGGAACGTTGGGCATCACGGGCATCAGATTGGTAACTGGTGAATCCAGTTGTCGTCATAGTGGTTAAAATGCCGATAACCGTTATGACAACTATTAACTCGATCATAGTGAAACCGCTTGTGATTCTTCGCATGGGTTTAGTGTAGCAGATGTACAGAGGATAGTATATTTATATGTATGCGCGCGTAATCGTAAGCACAATTCTTGCCAAGTGCCACAACGCGGTGCTATTATCGAGACATGAATAATACGTTAAAACGCTTTAAACCTCTTATTATTACCATCGGCGCTATCCTGGTTGTCGCGCTGGGTTACATAGCTTTCGCCTACGTGGTCGATATGTGGCCGTTTAAGTCATCCTCCAACACCCAGCAATCAGTAGATAAGCCAACTGACAGCCGTCAGGCAACCAGAAAAGAACCGGCACCCACTACCCCGAAGGTTACCTTGAAATTTACGACAAACATAAAAGCCAATGAGCCAGGTGACTGCGTGTTGACGATGAAAAGCGGCAAGAACATCCTGACCGAAAAGAGTACCACAAAAGGAACGGATGGTCAGACCGGTTGTCCTGAATGGAAACTCGACACAAGCAAACTCCCAGCCGGCAAGTACGAAGTAACGGTCGTATTTACAGGTGAGACGGTAACCGAAAAGAGCACGATGACGATTACATTGCCTAAGTAGAGCAGGTGCGAACGGAAATCTCGAATCAGACAAATTAAATTAGGTGCGTGAGTTACAAAAATAATATACCCATCAAATGATGAGTATATTATTTTTGTGACCCTAGAAGTCCCGATTTATAAAGGAGTTGAGGCCGACATAGTTCGGTGGAATGAATCTGTGAATAGTTTTTATTCAGCTGTTTTAATTTTCTCGCCAAGCGTCCGACTAGGCAAAGATACAAAGTTGACACAATCACCATTACCATCGCTATCTACAGATTTAGAGGTATAATTAACCCAACTTCAACTTGTGACCGAAAATTCCATTGACCAGGTTCTTGCGTTTTGTAGTTCCAATAAAACCACCCGGTACTATCACTGAATGTATCTAGCTGTAGTTTGACGAAGCTACTAAATACTTTATCAATTTTGTCGGCAGGAATATTTCGCAATAGCTCATGTCGCAAAACTCCACTCCACTCACCGATTATTATCTGCTGGCGTCGTCCGAGCCGTACAAGTAGCCGTTTGCGACGAGCAGTTTTATCCATAAACCAGTCAAGCGACAAAAATTGTGAAAATAAAGTAGTCATATGATACAGATGAACGTCCATTACCACAGGGAACCCCTGTTTCGCACGAACTGCGCCAGATAGCAGGCGGGGAGAAAACGCATCACTAAAAATAAAATGGGTGCCTGGTCGCATAACCTTTGTAAGTTGCGTATATGCCTGGCGATAAAATCGTCGTAAAGTAAAATGAAACAGACCAAGTCGTGGTTCGTTGATTACTTGAATACCCCATAGGGTTGTATGACTGCAGTAGCGACGAGCAATCGATACCAATGTTGTAATTGTCTGTTGCTGGTACTCTTTGCGACTAAACCACTCCGCACGACCCACCTGCCCGCTGTGATCACGACCGTTTTGCGAACCTGGTAGCCCGTGAAGATCAATAATGACCTGAATATTGTATTTATTGGCCATATCCATCGCCCAGTCCAGATACTCTATCGCCGCGACATATGGTGCACAATTGCCTAAAATCCAGTACCCAATAGGTATCCGAACAGCGTTCATGCCATGTGCTTGTAGCCATGCAAAATCTTCCTCCGTAATAAAAGTGTCTCTGTGTTGCTTGATTTTCAATGCCGCACCAGGGGTACGCATAAAGGTATATTCGTCAATCGCTCCGCTGTCCTTGAAAAGAGTCGGAGTCATCCACTTTTCTAACAGTAGCCACCCACCAAGATTTACGCCATGTAGTTTTTGGTGTTCCATCCAGTTTATTATAGACTGTTTGTCGTACTACTACGAACCACCTTCATTGACCTTAACTCGTATTGCGCTGGCAATCAGGTGTCCATTCTCTGGAAGTCACCAAATCAAAAACGCCACCTAAGTGACGTTCTTAATTTGGTGATCTCACCGGGAATCGAACCCGGATTGCCAGGATGAGAACCTGGTGTCCTAACCGTTAGACGATGAGACCGAACTCGCCCTACTGTACCAAATAACGGTGGTGATGTCCAGGTGAGCCCTAAACTGCGCCGAGTTGTTCGATGACTTCAATGAGTTTTTTGGGTGTGATCTCGGCTTTGATTAGGTAGGCGTCAGCGTGTTTTTGCATCGCGCTACGCGAGGCGTCGTCTTGTTCGAAGTTTGTCAAAATAATAACCTTTGTATTAGGAATCAAATCTTCAGCGCCACCACGAAGGGCATCAAGTATTTCAGTTCCCCGCCGTTCGGGTAACATAACATCAAGCAAAATAACATCGTATGGTTTATTGCGGGCAGTAATGAGGCCATCGTTGCCGTCGACTACCCAGTCAACTTCGTAGCCTGCTTTTTTTAGACTACGGACATACATTTCGCCAATAAAGCGGTCGTCTTCGATACATAAAACTGTGTGAATTGCCATTACGTTATCCCCTATACATTGAATGATTCTTAATCCAGCCGTTACCATGTTCAATAAGGCCTTCGTTAGTATTATCTCCCGAGTTTAACTTATCTGCAACAGTCGCATAGATAGGTAAGGCCACGGTAAAGGTCGAACCCCTCCCCTCTTCACTTCGAACACTAATGGTGCCTCCGTGTGACTCGACGATTGCCTTGCTGATATACAGACCAATGCCGGTTCCGGCGACTGTTTCGCGCGAACGATGCGAACGATAAAATTTTTGGAACAGGTTGCTAACAACGTTGCCAGGCATACCAATTCCATGGTCCTCGATTGAAACTTCGACAAAATTACCTTTGGCCGCAGCAGTGACGGCAATAGCGCCGCCTTCGTTACTGTATTTAATCGCATTATCAATCAGATTACCCAGTACCTCGCTGACGCTGGCCCGGTCGGCTGCGATAGTCGGCAGTTCAACGGGGAGATTGACCGATAGCAGGCGGTTTTGGGCGGTTGCCCGTAGCTCCATGTCATCTCGGATTGTTTCGTAAATACCCGATAGGGAATCCTCGGTCAAGTGGACCTTTAGGTGACGACGGTCATAACGTGAAGTGTTGAGAATGTTATTGATGTAGCCCGATAAACGATTGGCCGAGACGGTGAGGCGACGGAAGAGCTCGTGCTGGTCAGCTTGGAGGACGCCACTTAGTTCGTCTTCGAGGACTTCCAAATAGCCACGGATAACGGTAATTGGTCCGCGTAACTCGTGGGCAGCGAAAGCAATAAAGTCGAGCTCATCCTCGTTGACACTATAGGCGGCAGTTCGATCAACCATTGTTAGTACCGTTTCGTTGGTGGCGCCCTTTTCGTAGGATGCAATGACGTCAAATAATCGTCTGCCTTCGTCTTCTGGAAGACGATCGGCAACCCGGGTCCAGGTATGTTCGGCGTGTACTGAGTGTTGCTCGCACTCGTCCAGCCAGGCCTCCAGGGTATCATTACTGTTGAACACAAGGCTGAGGGATTGAATACTATCTTGCGTAACGTGTACCGGGGCTACTTTGTTAGCATAAACTATATTTCTGTCATGACCGAGCACGACAAATCCACAGCTCGTTGCATCGAGAGCTGATTGAATGGCCCCCGCTTTGCTATCTGGCGTGACAGCAGTTTGTGGTGGCGTGGCCACTTCTTTTCCGGCCAGTTCATAAATTGTTTGCAAAGCTTGTTTGAGGCCATTATGAGCATAACGTTTGTCGTTCGGATTGGGAGGTGTCGTTGATGTGGGCTCGCCTGCGACATGGATAATTGCCGACAGCAGGTCTTTTGATGGTTTTGTGGCATATCTGAGTAGTGCTAATGAGGCTCCGACACTCGCGATAAAGACGCCACCAACAATCATCCATAAGGCTAACGAGTCTATAGCAAGAGCCCCAGATAAAACAAGACTAGTTGCGAGTGCCGCCCCGAGACTTATTTGTGAAACTAAAATAATAAGTACTGCTTTCATGCGAAATGAAGGCAGAAAATCTCGAATGAGTTTCGGCATATCTTTTACTGCCATGCCACACCACCTTTGTCGCTAGGAACTGCGGTAATCCAAGTTTGGCCCCGTGCGAGTGGTGTATCTGCACCAGTGGCATCTTTGAAGCTAATTTGCTCTGCTCTGCTTGGTTTGGTCCAAGTAACTTCTTGGACGGTACCATCTTGAAAAATAGTAGCGCTACCACTGCCAATCGTGTTAATCTGTTCGCGGTAGCCATCTTCAAGGACTCGTACCATCGGAACCTTGAGAACGACAACTGTTCGTGGGCTAATTTGGCCTGCCTCACGGTCTGTGTGGGGCGCGCCTGCTTGCGAGCGGTCGTAGGTGTTGGTGGAAGCGTTATAAGCGTACGTGCTGTTGTAGAGTGCTCCACTGATAGTTACCTGCACTGCTGTGGCGCTTAAGGGTTCAGCTGGCTTAGAGTCCTTACGCGTAAAACCATTAAACGTTGATGTCGTGTAGCCTTTTGCTAAGTTCAGTGCGTCAAGCTTTTCAAAGCTTGTATAAACATTATGTGGTGCATAGCGGTCGCTAGCTCGCCAGTACGATCCGGCATTAAAGAATTGATCAATATCTCGGTAGTTGCCGTTTCGCACTTCAGTCAGTGCTGCTGCGCTGCCACCAATATGGGCAACACTGGCGTTAAATGCCGCTAGCCAATCAACATAGTACATACGGACACTGCGAACTGGTCCGATAAGTTGTGGCTTTTCTTGTTGATACAAGACCAAAAAGCGCGTAATGCCACCTTCGGCGATAGCTTCAAAGACAACGCCGCTGTCTTTAAGGCCTGATTGAGGGCGGGCATCAGGACTGTTCTCTAGCATCACTGCAGTGACGGCCTGCTTGGTGGCGGCTTCGTTTGTCACCGGGTTACCAGTTAGTGGCGAATAATATTTTACTGGTTCAGGTTTTGCTTCTTTTTTCGCGACGACGACAGTCGGTTCTTTTTTTACAGGCTGTTGATATAGTACAAAAAAGGCAGCCGCGGAACTTATTGCAACCAAAAGAATGCCGCAAATAGTATAGGAAAGTTTGCGGTGGATACGAATCCATTGACGAAGATGAGACCAGAGTTTAAATTTATGTGTTTCTTGCATGACTTAAGCGTTATTATATCAAAAAGGTTATGGTTTGTAACCACTACGCGCCGGCCTACTAACGCGACAGTAAGCAATTAGGCGGCGTCAATAGCTTGTTGCAGCCGATCGAGCGTCGCGTGTTGGCCAAGTGCCGAGATTGTATCATTTAAGGCTGGGCTAAATGGTGCCCATGATACCCCAAGGCGAATGAGACTAAAGAGGATAGCGGGTTTTTGGCCTGTTACTTCAAGCAGGTGGTTTAGTGTTGATTGAACAGATTCACTGTCGAATTTACTAGTGGATAGCTCATTCAGGCTGGTTCGTAGTAGAGCGACGTGTTCGTCACGGCTTAATTTTGACAATTGTTTATTGCCATCTATCATTGCCCAATCTGGTGTTGGCTCTTCAAAAAAGTAAGACGACAGAATAGCCAGGTCGGCGAGGGTTTTTAGCCTATCTTGGACAAGCGCCAGAACTTGCATTTTGGCATCCTCACTCGCTTGTTGGGCACACTCAGGCCAAAAATCAATGGCGCGTTCGTATAGGTCCTCGATTTCTAATCGACGAATCCACTGCCCGTTAAGCCATAGTAGGCGTTGTTCGTCGAAGCGAGCTGGACTTTTCTGAACTCGGTCGAGTGAAAACTTTTCGATGAGTTCATCGCTTGAGAAAATTTCTTGTTCAGTGCCGTCATTCCAGCCAAGTGTTGCTAGAAAGTTCATCATCGCTTCTGGCAAATAACCTTCGCGTCCGTATTCTAGAATATCTTTTGCTCCGTCGCGTTTGCCAAGTTTCTTTTTGCCGTCAATCGCCATGACATATGGCAACGTAGCAAGCACCGGAACTTTGATTTCGAGGGCCTCGTATAAGTTAAGAAATTTTGGAGTGCTACTGATAAACTCTTGGCTGCGAAGCACGTGGGTTATACCCATAAGGGCATCATCAACGATATGGCAAAAGTTGTAGGTTGGGAAACCATCACCTTTTATGAGGATAAAATCGTCAATCGCTTCTGGTCCTGATGATAATTCTCCCATAACGGCGTCTTTCCAAGCGTAGTTTTTTGGGTCTGACCTAAATCGCAAAGGCTGAGAGCCGTTCCATGTTGGCGGTTGCTCAGGACGATGGTCTCGGTACAGGAATGGGCGCTTTGCCGCCTTCGCTTGGTCGCGGAAGCCTTCAAGTTCTGTCTGGGAATACGGATCGGCATAGGCTCGGCCGGCATCAACAAGCTTTTGTGCCCACTGTTTATAAATAGCTAGTCGCTGTGACTGGAGGTATGGTTCGTGCGGTCCGCCTACGGTAACTCCCTCACTCCAGGTAATCCCGAGCCAATGGAGACTACTTTCGATTTGAGCAACACTTCCCTCGACTTCACGAATTTTGTCAGTGTCTTCGATGCGCAGTATGAATACCCCTTCATTTTGACGGGCAATAAGCCATGCAAAGAGTGCGGTTCGAACGCCACCGACGTGCATAAAACCAGTAGGACTGGGGGCAAAACGAGTACGAATTGGTAGGTTGTAGTTGGTAGGTTGTAGTTGGTTAGGTTCGGTCATTACTCACCATTATAACAGAGCTCATCTACTATCTACTAACTACCATATACTACCTACAAACTGGTAGCGATACGGCGAATTTGTTCACTCGATAGTGGTGCGTTGCCTTCGATGCTGTAAAGAATACCGGCGTTGACCCAAGTGGCGTTACCATCGTAGGTATAAATTGTCAGTCCCCGCTCTTGGTTCGTTGTATACTTCTCACCAACTTTTTTACGGACAATACTATCCAGTACGGCAGATGAATCTAATGAACTTTTTGATTGCCTGAGGCTAAATGTAGCGCTGCCTGTATTGGCTGCAAAGTCGATTGTCACCTGCCCATCATTAAAAGTAACAGGTCCATCTAGGCGATAACCGTCAGGGCGATACTCTGGGTACGTCGCATTGATACCGGCCTGTCCGGCGGCAACGCGAACCGACCAATTTGGCATATTTACATAGGTGAAATAAACGCCAAGTATGATGATTACCGCGCTAATGCTAAAAATATTTACAAAGCGTGGATTGCGCTTGAAAAATGACTTTTTTGATTCTTTGACGGCTGGTTTAGCCAGGGCTGCAGTAATTGCCTCTTGCTTGATATCTTTAGCTAGCTTTGGTGCCTGAGGCGTCAAAACTGTTTGTTTTCTAGTCCGAAACTTATTAATTTTTCTGACGGATGGATGAATGGCGGCCGGTATGTCTGGACTAGGCGCTACTTGTACGGGTGGCTTGACTGGATGTGGGGCAAACCGAGAAATTTTGCCACTACGAGCAATATCCATCGAGCGACCAGGTAGTCTGCTGGGGCGACTGGCTGGAGATACGATTGGCTTTTTCGTGACACGACGAATAAGTGTTTGTGATTTTTGGGGTGCACTGTGAATATGCGCGGATGAGGTTACCTTTGCGGCGACCTGAAGCGGCTTTGTGTGGTTGACTGGCATACCTGTATGGGCGTTGTAACGTTGACCGTTAATTGTGACAATTTTAGTTTTATCCATCGTTTGTTTCCTTAGATTCCGCCCTATGTTGTTTATGCGTCCTGCATAAGCATTATCACTATAGTAGAAAGGTTGATTGAATTATGCAAGGTTTTGATCAAAAAATGTATGCAACTTGGTATAATTAAAGGCAGATGTATCGTCGGGCCTCAAAAAAGAAAGAAATTATTAAGCGTATAGCGGTCTATGTCGCTATGACTTTTTCGGTTTTAATCATTGTGACGGGACTCGTTTTTATTACTCTCGGCTACCGGTTTGATACCGATAATAGGCGTGTTGAGCAGGGTGCTTTGCTGCAGTTTGCGACTAAACCTTCGGGCGCTACGATAGAAATTGAC
>JAYTAD010000049.1:0-40971 GCA_043737705.1 Candidatus Saccharimonadota bacterium
TGTTAACGATCCTCCGCCATCCTGGGTCCTCACACCTTGGACAACTGATGTTATGAATTTATCACAAAAGCGTCATAATGTCAATGCTTTATACAATCATACTGATATAAACACAAGCAATACAAGCAGTAACGCTACATATGGTGTCGCTTACCCGTAATAATACGCCGTATAATTTAATGATTGACAATACCTGTCAAGGCGAGTATATTTTCTAATCAAGTGTAGTCAAGGGTCCGACCTTTGGCGATAACACCCGAGAAAAAACAAGGAGACAGATGTCCAAGAGGGGCAATAAGCTGGCATCCAGCCGGAAAGAAGGACTGCCTGACGCAGTCCGGAGCTTCATCGAAGCACAGTACAGTTGGATCCAGATTGACAACATGGTTGCTGGCGCGGCAATCAACGACAGAAGCGACACCATGCTTGCTGCGTCAATTACGGTTTTGGCCGATATTGACAGCAAGGATTTCGACCTGGCGCAGCGCCTCAGCGTGAAGTTTGGTCACGGCCAGATAGCATTCGTTGGTGGAGCACTGAAAGATTTGCTGTGTGATCGAATGCTAGCCGGGGTCCTTCCCCAACCAGTGGCCACACCCTTCAGTAGCGAAAGCAGCTATTGCACGCTGGAGGCGGTGAGTTAATACCGCTGACAGTCATTGTCTTGGCAGAGAGTGTTGGAAAGCGTAGATGGGAATCCATATCAGGGTGACCCTCCTACCAACAACACTCTCTGTCGAGCGACAGAACTTTTGCAGACACCCCCTCTATCCAAAGAGGGCTTTTTTTGTTACAATCATCAAGATTAAATGACGTGGTCTCATCGTCTAACGGTTAGGACACCAGGTTTTCATCCTGGCAATCGGAGTTCGATTCTCCGTGAGATCACCAAAGAAAATATCCCATTGTAACAGATGGGATATTTTCTTTGGTAAAGCTAAAATTTCATTTTTAATACGATTTGCATATGAAGACATGTCTACTTTTTTGCAAGGCCTGGCCTTGCAAAAAAACTTTGACAAGAACAGGTTGTCGAATCTGAGATTAGTCTAAGACTGGGCTGCCAGTACATTCTTGAGATATTTCAAGTCTTGGCGCATTGTTTCGTAGTCCTGCACAAACTCGAGATATTCGTGCGCGTCTTTGGTGGAATCAACTAAATGACCAGTAGAAAGCCAGTCAGCTCGTTTTTCACCGGCAAAGTAGGCGATACTCGAATAAGGGTAGTATCTAAAGCCTTGACCAATATCAAGAGGATTGAGGTGGATGTAACGGCTAATATGCCAAAGATACGTCTCGTTTTCGATACGTGACGCCAGGAACGGACCTTCGTATAGGCCACCGGTACGTTGGTATTTTTTATTGAAATACATTGTGTAGGCCGTCATAACACTTCGCATAAGGTGGACGATGCCGTCTGGCTCTTTAAGATAACACAGTAGATGAAAGTGGTTGGGCATAAGGCAAAAGGCTACCAGCTCAACCTCGTCATTATATTTTGCAAATGGTCGGCCAGAAGAGTCGGTCATTGCCTCTGCCGAGAGGTGACGTTTAAAAAGTCCTAAAAAGTAAAAATAATCCTCCGGTTCTTGAAAAATATTCTGGCGGTTAACCCCTCGATTGTAAAGATGGTAATATTGCTCAGCACCGTAGACCTTAGTTCTGTTGCGCTTTGGCATGATAAATATAGCCTATCGCTACTAACTACTTATTGCAAGGCCAGGCCTTGCAATAAAAGGGTTTAGAGTACGATTTAAGCGGGTGTTAACAGATAAACAATGCTATACTAAACCTATATGAGTATTATTTTCAAACGAACAAAAATCCTGGCGACGCTTGGTCCGCCAACAAGCAATCCCGAAATGATCGAAGAACTGGTTCTTGCTGGTGTGAACGGTTTTCGGCTAAATTTTAGTCACGGCGACTATTCTGAACGAGATGACCAAATTAGGTGGATTCGTGAAGCCAGTAAAAAAATTGGTAAGCCAGTCGCAATTTTACAGGACTTGCAGGGGCCAAAAATCCGCCTAGGCATGTTAAATGAAAACACCGATGTCAAGAAGGGTGACGAGATAATCCTTGACCACGGGGCTAAGCACAGCGGCTTTACCTTTCCCGTGCAGTATAATTTGGCTGAAAAAGTAAAGCCAGGCGAGCCACTTTACATTTTTGACGGCAAAGTGCGGACCACCGTTTTGGAGATTACATCTGATACAGCCATTAAACTTCGCGTTGAAAATAACGGAACGTTAATGAGCAAGAAAGGTATTAATCTGCCCGATACTGACTTTGGTGGCGATATTTTGACGCCAAAAGACCTCCGTGATATCGAATACGGCCTCAAAAAAGACATTGATTATGTGGCAATTAGCTTTATCCAGAGCGCCGAAGACATCAATAACTTGCGTCAGATCTTGGTAGCTGGCGGTTCGAAAGCCCATATTATCAGCAAAATCGAAACCAAAGCTGCTATCAAAGACGGTATGTTAGAGGAAATCGTGAAAGTGAGTGATGGCGTGATGGTGGCCCGCGGCGACTTGGCAGTTGAGGCTGGCGCTGAGGTAGTCCCTATCGTTCAACGTCGAATTATTGCCTTGTGTCGAAAGTACGGCAAGCTTAGCATTGTTGCCACCCAGATGATGGCCAGCATGGTTGATGCCCCAGAACCAACTCGTGCCGAAGTGAGTGATGTTGCAAACGCGGTGGTACAGGGTGCAGACACTGTCATGTTGAGTGATGAAACGGCCAACGGGCGCTATCCTCTTGAAACGGTGGCTGCGATGAAAAAAGTGATTTTATACACACAAGACAATGCCCCTGTTGAGCCAATTCAAGACAGAGTGGTAAGTCTTAAAAAACAACGTGATGCCATTAGTTCAGCAGCGGTTTCTTTAGCTTTGCAACTAAAGGTACCGGCGATTATCGCCGAAACAAAATCTGGTGATACGGCTGCAAATATTGCGTCACACCGTCCAAACTTACCAATCATCGGTGTCACCAGCGAACCACGGGCCGCTCAGCAACTGGCCTTGAGCTACGCCAACCGAAGCTACGTACGGCCCGATTCGGCGGAGGCTGGCTTTGATCTCGCCTCTGAACTAAAAGCCCAAGGCTATTTTGGTGACGGTCGAACCCCAGTTATTATTGTTAGCGGTCAACAACCGGGTATTATCGGCACAACCGACACAATTAAAGTTCGCATATTAGAGTAAATCGCTCATTTTAACTGTTGTCGTGATAAAATAATTAGCAGACAACAGGGGGGTGGGTATGAACTTTTTTAAACTAACAATTCGCGATGTGCCGCTCGATCACCAAACGGTGCTCGTGAGAGCCGATTATAACGTTCCTATGGCGAGCGACGGCACGATTAGCGATGATTTTCGTATCCGGGCCAGCCTTCCCACACTTCAGTATTTACTTGAACGGGGCTGTAAAATTGTTATTATTAGCCACCTTGGCCGCCCAAATGGACGGGACTCTGCCCTTAGCCTCGAGCCAGTCGCCCTCCGCTTGGCACAGTTGTTGCAGCGGGACGTTCGTTTTGTCGACGACACGATTGGCGATAGAGTGTATCAGGCAGTGAAACGTGCGCCAAAAATCGGCATTACAGTCCTACAAAACCTTCGCTATTACCCCGAAGAAGAAGCCGATAGTCATGAATTCGCCAAAAAGATTGCCAAAGCAACAGCCGCTCGGTACTTTGTCCAAGATGGCTTCGGTGTTGTCCACCGCGCACACGCGAGTACGCATGCCATCACGCTGTGTATTCCCAGTGTGGCTGGTTTGTTGTTGGAGCGTGAGTACACGATAATTACCACAGCTATGGAGTCGCCAAAACGACCTTTGATTGCGGTGATGGGTGGAGCCAAAGTGAGTGATAAGATTGCTGTTATTCAGCGCTTTGTGAAGGTAGCAGACAAGATTATTATTGGCGGAGCGATGGCCAATACCTTTTTGGCCTACAAAGGCCTATCGGTTGGTGCCAGCAAAGTCGAGGTAGGGCAACAAACTGTTCTGGACGCTATTTATGCTAGCGCTCGCGATAAAGTTGGTGATAAAGTTGATGACTTCATTATTTTACCAGTTGACTTGGCCGTCTCGACCTCAATTAGCCCGAATAGTACGCGTCAAGTTGTCGGCGTTGACAACCTGAAGCCCAATGACATTGCACTTGATATTGGTGATATGTCTATTGAACGAGTCGCTAAAGAAACTGTCGAGGCGGGTACCGTCATATGGAATGGGCCGCTTGGTTACAGCGAGATAGCAGCCTTTGCGCATAGTTCGGCGCGACTGGCACTGGCTCTCGCAACCCAGCCTGGGGTAACCTCCATTATTGGTGGCGGTGACACGGCTGACTTCGCATTGAAATGGGATAGCAAGGCTGGACGTAGTTTTACTCACGTTTCTACGGGAGGTGGCGCGAGTCTTGAACTCATGGCGGGGGATAAATTACCAGGGGTTGAAAGTTTGCTAGACGCCCCAACCCAAATAGAGTACACTAACAGTAATAACCATAAGTAATATATAAAAAAATGGCAAGAGATAAGACACTCATCGTTGGCAACTGGAAAATGAACCTCAATATGCATGAGGCGAGTTTGTATGTTCACCAGCTGGCAAAACTCGTCAAAAACCATCGCGATGTTGAAGTGGTCTTGGCGCCAACGTCTTTGACATTACAATCGTTGAGCCTCCAGGTGAATTACCGACAATTTAAACTGGCTGCTCAAAATTTTTACTGGCGTGATAACGGTGCCTATACGGGTGAGATTTCTGCTTCACAACTACGCGGTATTGTTCAGTATGTACTGGTTGGTCATTCGGAACGTCGCCATATCTTTCATGAGTCAGATAAGGATATTCGGGCTAAAGTCCAAGCTGCAATTCGTAACCATCTTCGTCCAATTTTATGTATCGGTGAGACAGCTAGCGAACGCGCTGACGGGGAAACCTATGATGTCCTCCACGACCAGCTTATCGGGGGACTCGCCAATGTTACAAGTGAAGAGCTGGAACAGATTGTTATTGCCTACGAGCCTGTCTGGGCGATTGGCAGTGGCCAAAATGCTCATCCAAGTGATGTGAGCGCTGCGATTCGGGCCATTCGGAGCCAGATTAAACACCTTTATGGTCCCCAAGCTGCTGGCGCGATGCAGGTGCTTTACGGCGGTAGTGTCAAAGCCGAGAGCGCCAGTGATTATTTGGCACTTCCCGAAGTCGATGGACTACTTGTGGGGGGCGCCAGTCTTGAGGCTCATGTATTTAATGAAATTATTAAAAAAGCACATAAAGGCTTGTCGCTAGCCAAAAATATAGAAGGTGGACTATGAAAGATCTCGATTTTGACGAACTAGACCGAGCAGTGAATTCACTTCTTCCAAATAATGGTATTTCAGCGGACGGGCAACCTGAGACGCAATCTGGAGATACGGATAGTATTACCGCTCCAACTGTTGATGTGCCGACGCAGCAACCCACCCCTCAACCGCTTGCCGCTCGGCGAAGTTCGGGCCGGTTCATGGATGTCGTCCACCCTTCTTCGGATATGCGAACGATGACTGTGCCGCCGCGGCCAGTTTCGCGCGAAGGAGTAGTGATTACGCCTTCTGTCTCGCCTGTGCCTCTTGATGAACCGCTTGTAACTAGCCAAAACACTTCGTGGTCACCAGTCGAAACTTCACCAGTCGCCACTGAAGGGCCAAAACAAGCAACAGGTGACTGGCCAGACCCAATAGATTTCACGAGCTCTCCGCCTGACGATGCACCAGCTACGGCAATAGAATTAGATACGGGTGAGTCAGCGCAGTCTAGCCACGAACAGTCTTGGGACGACGACAAGGACATTAACCAGATTGCCGATGCTATTAACAAGACACTGAGACAAGAGCAAGACCCTCAACCTCCGCTTGAATCACCATTTCTGACGGATGCGAAAGTTGAGAAACGGCCTTTGGGAGCATTTTCAACCGAAGCAATCACACCTTCAATTGATTCGTTGCAGGGATTAACAACTCCTTCCCTAGCGGAGTCTGAAATTCTTGTCCAAGAAGGTGAGGATGGCGTAAAACAAGACGACCAACCGATTGAGGTAAACACACCGTTACCTGCCGAACTACAAGACGATCTGTTGTTGATTGAAGCTGGCCTTGATACCAATGGTCAACCGGAAAAAGATGAACCTGTCGCTCCACTCCAACCTCAAGCCGAAGTGCCAGTCGGCCCAACGTCTATCACGCAGCAATACACGGAACAGCCAAGTACTGGCGATCAGCCAACTGGCGCCATTTTTGATACCGGGGCTTACCAAAAGCCACTTGCTCATCCCGCAAAGAAAAAATCTGGGTGGCTACTATTGCTATGGATAGTGTTACTACTTGTTGTGGGTGCTGCGGCTGGTGCGTCTGTTTATTTCTTCGCACTTCCTAAGTTGTAGCATTTTAGACTATACTAGAAGTAATGGATTTACTTAATGGGTTAAACACTGCTCAAGCTGAAGCAGTACAAACAACATCTGGGCCGCTACTCATTTTGGCGGGTGCTGGCAGTGGCAAGACAAAAACGCTGACGCATCGAGTCGCTTATTTAATTGCGCACGAATCTATTTGGCCGAATGAAATTTTGGCAGTAACCTTTACTAACAAGGCTGCCCGAGAGATGCGCGAGCGCTTAGGTGTGCTACTTGGCCAAAACAGTAGTAACCGTGGGTTTATGCCTTGGATGGGAACATTCCATGGTATTTGTGTCCGCATGCTTCGTATCGAGGGTGAGTCGATAGGAATTGCTCGGAACTTTGTCATTTACGACGAAGATGACCGACGTGGTCTGGTCAAACAGGCCATGAAACAGCTATCAATTAGTGACAAAGAGATTAAAGCCCAATCGGTCAGTAGTGCAATATCCAGCGCTAAAAACGAAATGGTTGATCCGGCCGCCTTTGCAAGTGCGGCTCAGTTTCCGTATCAAAAAAATGTCGCTAAGATTTATCAGAGATACGAAGACTTGCGCAAAACTGCCGGAGCGTTGGATTTTGACGATTTATTACTCGAAGTCGTTCGTTTGTTACGCGACGTACCGGCAATTCGTACCAAATGGCAAACCTCGTTCAAACATATTTTGATTGACGAATACCAGGACACAAACGCTGCCCAGTACGCTATTGTAAAATTTCTTGTCAACGACACCCGCAACATTTGCGTGGTTGGCGACGACTGGCAGTCAATCTATAGTTGGCGCGGAGCAGACTTTACGAATATTCTTAACTTTGAAAGAGATTTTAAGGGTGCCAAAGTCATAAAACTAGAGCAGAACTACCGTAGTACCGGTAATATCCTCGATGCCGCCAGCAATGTTATTACAAAAAATGTACAACGGACCGAGAAAAAGTTGTGGACAGCCGAAGGTCCGGGGTCGCCTGTACAGGTTCACGGTGTCTACGATGAAGCCGAAGAAGCCCAGCTTGTGGCTGAACGCATTTCAACCCACGTCACAATGGGTGCGCGCGGGTTTGGTGACTTTGCCGTGCTCTACCGTACCAACGCTCAAAGTTATACTATCGAGCGAGCCTTCTTGCGCTTGAGGGTGCCCTATCAAATCGTGGGCGGTGTCCGGTTTTATGATCGTAAAGAAATCAAGGATATTATCGCCTATTTGCGCCTCATCTACCAACCGAATGATCGTATGAGCTTTAGCCGCATAGTCAACGTGCCGACCCGAGGTATAGGGGCAACGAGCCTGGAACGGTTCATGATGTGGCAGGCGACGAGCGGGATGGATATCTTATCAGCACTCATAGATGTTGAGCAAACGAGTACTGTAACGGCGCGCGCTAAACAGGCGTTGGTCACACTCGGACAGAAGTTACGTACCGCACAGCAGCTACTTGAAACGGCCAGTCCAAGCGAAGTTATCGAAAAAATACTCACACTCACCGGATACCGAGAGTATATCCTGGATGGAACCCCACAGGCTGAGGAGAGAGAGGCTAACATCGGCGCCTTACTGTCGGATGCTCAGAGTTTTGTCAGTTTGTCTGATTTTTTAGAAGAAGTTGCGCTCATGTCAAGCGCCGACACTAGCAGCGATGGTGAAAAAGTAACACTTATGACGCTTCATGCAGCCAAAGGTCTTGAATTTCCGGTCGTTTTTATGGTTGGGATGGAAGAGGGGCTTATTCCTCACGCAAGGGTGTACGAAGCGGGGCAGGCCGAGCTAGAAGAAGAGCGTCGGTTGGCTTATGTTGGTATGACCCGGGCCCGCGAGGAGCTTCATTTGACCTATGCGCAAAGTCGTTTGCAGTTTGGGCAACGGGGCTATAACCCAGTTTCGAGATTTATTACTGATATGGGTGATCAGGTGGCGGCTGTCTCGACCGAACCTCATGTTGTCACCGAACAGGATTTTTTTAGCGACGAATTATTTTCAGTTGGCGATATCGTTCGCTCGGCAGCATTTGGTAATGGTGAAGTGACCGATATCGATGGTCTGGCACTCACAATTAGTTTTGATAGTGGTCAGACTAAAAAACTCAATACCGAATACGCCCGCCTCGAAAAAATATAATGGTTATGTATTTGGGCTATTTAGGTATTATTTGGTATACTAGTGGGAACGCGCTTGAGGTGTGTCCCCCTATTTTATGAAGAGTCTTATCCGTCGATCCACTATGCCACTAGGCGCAACAGTTGCGGTCTTTGTTGTGTTTGTTGCATTAATTATTTTTGCTATTTCCAATCACGTGGGAGCAACCAACGACGCTCAATTTAAAAATGGGCACCTAGTCACCATTCATGACCGTGGTGAGCAAACTGTCATTTTGTCCCAGGGTGCAACCATTGGCGATGCACTCAAACAGGCGGGCGTAGCTGTAGACAAGAGTGATAGCGTTGAGCCGGCTATATCAGAGAAGCTCGTAGCCAGCGAGTATCAAGTTAATATCTATCGTGCTCGTCCAGTGATTGTCATCGATGGAATGACCAAGCAAAAGATTATCACACCGTTTCAAACGGCTAGCCAAATCGCGACAAGTGCTGGCATTAACCTATACGATGAAGATAAAACCACACTCGCGCGGACGGATAATATCGTATCAGATGGAGCCGGATTACAACTGACGATTGACCGCGCAACGCCATTTACGTTGGTTCTCTACGGTGCCTCGACTGCTGCGCGAACCCAAGGTGCGACAGTTGGTGGTATGTTAAAAGAAAAAGGAATTATACTGGCTAAAAATGATCGCGTCTCACCCGACCAGTCGACTAAGCTTACAGAAGGACTTCCTGTGCGTGTTTGGCGTGAAGGTAAGCAGACGATCACCCAAGAAGAAGCGGTCAACTTCGCAACCGAAAAGATTCAAGACGGTGACCAATATATTGGCTATCGGGCGGTTCGCACCCCTGGCGAGAATGGAACAAAGATGGTGACGTATGAGATAGTTATCCAAGACGGTGTCGAGGTGGGACGAACTGAGATTGCCAGCATTACGACTAAAGAGGCAAAAAGTCAGGTTGAGATTATCGGCGCCAAATATAAAGGCGCGTATACATCACCCGGCGAGAACGAAACTATTACGTGGAATTTCTTGCTTGCAAATGGCTTTTCTCGCGAACAGACAGCGGGCATTATGGGTAATCTAAAACAAGAACACGGTTTTAACACGACTGGCGACGGTTTGGTGCAGTGGACCGGCGGACGTAAAGCGGCGCTCCTATCACGACCCGATCCCTACAACATTTATACTCAATTAGATTTTTTGATGTACGAGCTTAATACTGGCTATGTAGGGGTACAGCGTGCGATTAAGGCATCGAGCTCGGTGACAGACGCCGTGGTTATTTTCCAGAATCAATTTGAGCGTTGTGGAATATGTGTGGAATCCCAGCGAATTCAATACGCGTTTAATATTTTAGCAAGTCACTAACCCTTGATGAAGAACAATAAGTCGCTTGGTCAACATTGGCTCAAAGATCGTGAAGTGCTGGCGCACATCGCAGATTGTGCAGAGCTGTCACGTGGCGATACCGTTCTCGAGATTGGCCCTGGCCTTGGCACGCTGACGAGCGAATTGTTAAAGCGAAGCAAAAAAGTAGTAGCGGTAGAGTTTGACAGTGAACTTGCGCGCAAGCTGCCCCCGCAGTTTCCCGGCACAAATCTTGAGGTTATAACGAGTGATATTTTATCGTTCGACCTCTCGATTCTGCCAGTGGGGTATAGCGTTGTTGCTAATGTGCCGTACTATATTACGAGTAAAATCATTCAACTACTGATGACTGCCGATAACAAGCCGCGGATCGCGGTATTACTTGTTCAAAAAGAAGTCGCCCAGCGCCTGGCAGCTCGTCCAGGTAGTATGAGTATCCTTGCCGTTAGCGCCCAATTATTTGCCGACGTCACACTGGGCGAAATTGTCCCAGCCGCTTTATTCACACCACCACCAAAAGTAGATAGCCAAGTGGTAATTTTGCGGACTCGCAAAACGCCGTTTTTAACTGATATTGACGAAAAAGAGTTCTTTCGCGTCGTCAAAGCTGGTTTTTCGTCGAAGCGCAAGAAATTACGTAGTAGCCTTTCGGCTGGACTGGAGATGTCTAAACCAGAAGCCGAAGCTATTTTGGAACGCGCTGGCATTAGCCCTGACTCTAGAGCGGAGGCACTTGCGCTCGACGATTGGTCACGACTGACGCGTATTGTCACACAGTAACGCTCATGCTACTATATGTGATAAAGGACTCTTTGTGCATGACTACTACACGACATCCGGCCCGCGGCTATACAATCGCTGAATTAATTGTTGTCATTGTCGTAATTGGCATCTTGGCCACGCTTACTATTGTTTCATATAATGGAGTACAGCAAAGAGCCAGGGATAAAAGTGTATTATCTGATCTAGATAGTTTAGATGGTATAGAAACTCGGTATGGGCTGCGAAATAACGTTATCGGTAAGGCTTATTATTCGGGTAGCGGCGTTGATGCTGCCTTAAACTTTACGCCAAGTCCTGGAAACGTAATAGATGTTGTAATCGATGCAAGTGATTACTGTATTCGCGGCTATAACCCACAGGCAACCAAGAATTCTCTCAGTAACGCTACCACAAAAGAATCGAGCACGGGTGCCTGTAACCGGCTACCGCCATCGAACGCCGCACAAGCTGTTTCTCCGCTGCCTATCATTACCGACAGTCTTGCAACCATGGAAGCCTCGGCTGGTGGCTGGACGAAAAGCCATACAGATACGACGCTCGTCATTTCCACGACAGACTCTCATGGTGGCACGGGGTCTTTAAAAATGACCCACCCTGATACGTGGAGCACCGGATGTTCATGTGGCGACAGCGGGGACGGGATAAGGCAGACAATCACAGACTTAATAGTTGGCAAGACGTATACGTTCAACGCTTGGGTAAAAACGCCAGACGCGTCGAACACAACCAAGGCAAATTGGGCGCCAATGAGCCCATTGCAAACTAGGTCTTTGGAAATACCGTTGCAGTCTAACGTCTGGACCGAAGTAAAAATGACATTAACGGCGCAAGCAACGACCCAGTATATATTCTTAATGTTATATAATACTAACTATCTTAATCCCCTGACAAGAACAATCTACATAGACGACATAAGCGTCACCCACACCTAAAAGATTGGCACCATGTCGGCCCAATCGTAATCGGCTTTGATAGGGTTGATCTTCGGAGACAAAGCCAGACTTCTACGGGGGTCCTTGCGGTTAGACATTCGCCCCGTCTGTTACAATGGTAATTAATGGAAAAGAAACTATATATTACGACCGCCATACCGTACGTAAATGGGACGCCCCACATTGGGCACGCCCTTGATTATTTATTGGCCGATATTTGGGCCCGTTATCAAAAACAAAACGGCCATGAGGTGCGTTTTCAAGTTGGCACCGACGAGCATGGTAACAAAATCGCCGTCAAGGCCGCCGAGGCTAACCTTGATCCAAAAACATATACCGATAAAATGTATGTTAATTTTGAGGCCTTAATGAAAAAAGTCGATGCTAGCTATACTGATTTTATCCGCACAACTGACGAACACCATGTACGGGCCGTGCAATACATTTGGCAGAATCTGCAGCCGTATATTTACAAAGGAACGTATCAAGGGTGGTACTGCGACGGGTGTGAGGCCTTTGTGACCGACAAAGAGGCAACTGCCAATAACGGCATTTGCCCCGACCACAATCAGCCGTATCAGCATCTGAGTGAAGATAACTATTATTTCAAGACGAGTGAATTTACCGACCGCATCAAAGAGGCAATCGCGAGCGGCGCTATGCAAATAACTCCAGACTTTCGTAAGAAAGAATTCCTCGAGCTCATTAAAGATGGTTTGCAAGACGTTAGCATCTCGCGACCAAAAAAGAACCTCAGTTGGGGCATACCCGTTCCAGGTGACCCCGAGCAAGTCATGTATGTCTGGGTTGATGCGCTCGCCAACTACATCACCGTTCTTGGTTATCCCGACCGAGCTGGCTGGGAAGAATATTGGCCAGCTGACGTACAGGTAATCGGCAAAGATATCCTGCGATTTCACGCTGGGATTTGGCCAGCTATGCTGCTTGGTCTTGGGTTAGCTCTTCCAAAAAAATTACTCGTTCACGGTTTCGTCAATGTCGGTGGCGTCAAGCAAAGCAAGACGCTTGGTAACGGAGTTGATCCAAACGAGGTTATTAACCATTATGGCATCGATGCCTTCCGCTATTTCTTTTCACGTCATATCCCAACACTCGATGACGGCGACTTTACGTGGGAGAAGTTTGAAACTGCCTATAATACCGAACTTGCCAATGACCTTGGAAACCTTGTCCAACGAGTAGCCAGCATGCTGACGCGTTATCAGGCTGGTGTGATTGGTGATGCCCCGCAAGGTGAGCACGATATGGGCGCCTACCACGAAGCAATGGAAGCGCTTGAATTTAACAAGGCGATTGATGAGGTGTGGTTGATGGTACGGAGCCTTAATCAATACATCGAAAACGTCAAACCGTGGGAGATTGCAAAAACCGTTGGCAAGGATGCTGAGTCCGAGCCGCACCTCACAGAAGTACTTGCCTATGCCGTTGGCGCACTTTTGCAAATCGGTGACCTGCTGGTGCCATTCTTGCCTGGAACGGCGGCTAAAATTCACCAGACATTTGAAACAGGTGTTGTCGTACCAACCGAAGGCGTATTTTTTCCACGAATCTATATCCATACACCGGACCCTCACGCGACAAAAGTGTAACCACATGTTGATTGATACACATTGTCACATCCATGAAGCCGACTACCCGCTTGATATTGCCCAAACGCTAAAGCATGCTCATGAACAGGGCGTTGAGCAATTGATATGTATCGGTACGAGTGAAGAAAGTTCACGGCAGGCTATCGCTTTTGCTGCTGAGCACGACGAAGCCTACGCCTCTGTCGGTGTTCATCCGCATGACACCAAGGATGGATGGGAAGGTATCGCTGAACTTGTTCGTTCCGCTGATACCGTTCATTCGGAAAACGGCTTCGCGCACGTTGCTGGGCAACTTTCTAGCGCTGCAGGGGTTTTCTCGAATGAAGCTATGCAACACAACTCTTCAGGCGTAGAGCGAAGGAGTAAATTGATTGCCGTGGGCGAGATTGGACTCGATTATTTCTATACCCATAGTCCGCGCGATATGCAGATTCAGGCGCTGGAGTGGCAGATTGAACTGGCTCTCAAGAATAACTTACCGATTATTTTCCATGTCCGTGAGGCTTTTGACGATTTTTGGCCGCTAGTAGATAACTTTACGGGTATTCGCGGCGTGCTTCATAGTTTTACCGACAATCAGACAAACCTCGACAGGGCGCTAAGCCGGGGTTTATACGTTGGCGTTAACGGCATTAGTACCTTCACGCGCGATGAAGCGCAAAAAAAAGTATTTACGTCGATTCCACTTGATCGTTTGTTATTAGAAACAGACGCTCCTTTCTTGACACCTGCCCCCTTTCGTGGTAAGGTAAATGAGCCAGCATTTGTGAAGAATATAGCCGAATATCATGCACTTATGAGAGGAATTTCGCTCGAAAAAGTTGCATCGGCTACAACCACAAACGCTCGTGCGATATTCGCACTCTAAAACAGACATATAAAATATGCATTAATAATAAACTGAGGTCCGAAGGTTATGTTGCACACACCAGGTGAATACCAAATTCCACCGGGCGAAGACAACCGAGTGAGAAGTATGCCCATCTATGCTGAGCTAGATTCTTTGTATGCCAATCCAGTATCACTTCGCCCTGATTCACCAATTTATTATCAAGAGCGTGCCAGGCAGGTGCTTGCCGCCGAAGCAAATCTGCGTGATCGCAAGCAAGTTAACGAGCGGGCGAGTGCAATTGAGAATGCCCGACAATATTCCATCGATAGTACTCTGTTTGTTTATGAACAACGAAATCTTCGCACGACAGGGTTGGGCAAAATTCTAAAGACACTCATAGGTGGTAATTTTGACGCGCTTTCAACCCTTGCTACCCCGAAAGATCTTACTGCGAGAGAATTAATCCAGCAAGAAAGTCTTATTGGATCTGAGATATTCGAAACTCCATCCGGTGGCGGACAGCGCACGTTTTTTTACTCTGATGCTCAGGAATGGGTGTGGCATGAGGCGTCTGCGTATGAATCGGTAACGACGCGCTATATAGTTCAAGAACAAGGTATCTTAAAGATTCAAGACGGCGCTCCTCAGTACGAATTTATCGAAGGCAAAGAACTAGAAAACTTTGTCCGGGCCACGGAAGTTTATCACGGGCATGTTATGAGTCGTATCTACAAGCAGACTAGCCAAACCGACTATACACAGGCCGCCTAACTGATATAATAACTAAGTGAACGAAGACTTTATCTATCTTGACCATGCTGCGGCGACACCACTCGATCGTCGGGTTTTGACTGCGATGCAACCGTATTTTAGCGAGCAGTTCTATAACCCCTCTAGCCCGTATGCACCGGCTATTGCTGTTCGTCGGGCGTATGAGGATGCCAAGCACACCCTTGCTCGGCATATCGGAGTAAAGCCCGATGAGCTGGTGATAACCGGTGGTGCGACCGAATCTATCAACCTAGCATTTAATGGTATTGATGGGCATATAATTGTGTCAAATATCGAACACCACGCCGTGCTTGCGAGCGCCCAAGTTCGTGATTGTACGATTATTAAAGCTGACTCACGGGGTTTTGTGTCAGCTGACAGCGTTAAAGCGGCGCTTCGCCCGAATACGCAGCTCGTCAGTATTGCGATTGCCAATAATGAGCTCGGCACGATTCAGCCTCTTCGTGATATTGCACAAGTAATAAAAGTCGAGCGCGAGGCACGCTTGATGCGTGGCGATACCACTCCCATTTACTTCCATACGGATGCCTCGCAGGGTGTCGGTCAAATTGATATCAATGTCGCGCGTCTTGGAGTTGATTTACTGACGCTTAATGCCGGCAAGATGTACGGGCCAAAACAAGTTGGACTTCTTTGGGCGGCAAGCCATGTCCGCCTTTCACCCCAAATCGTTGGTGGCGGTCAAGAACGAGGGCTGCGTAGTGGTACTGAAAATGTTGCCGGTGTCATTGGTTTTGCGAAGGCGCTCAGTCTTGTTACCGAACACCGTAAATACGAGTCTGAGCGCTTAGTAATCTTGCGCGACAAACTTCAGCAAAAACTTACAACAGCTTTTGTGGACTCGGTTGTGTCGGGACATCCTAAGCATCGGCTAGCGGGTCATTTGCATATTTCATTTCCACATCTCGACGCGGAACGGATGGTATTTGCGCTTGAAAACCGTCAGGTGTTAGTCGCAACGGGCAGTGCCTGCGCAGCCAATAAAGGCACGCGGTCTCATGTTCTGACAGCTATAGGCTTAGCCCCAGAGCTAGCTGATGGCAGCCTTCGCTTGACGCTCGGCCATTTGTCGACTGAAGAAAACATTGCCATGGCGGGTGATATAATTGTCGAAGAAATAACTCGTGAATACGCAAGGGTCACGCGATGATTCGATATTTACTTATGTTTCCTATTTTACTTATCGCGATTATCGTTGGAATTAGTATTTATTTGCAGCCTGATGACCTTAGAAACTGCAACGACAAAGTCAGTTCATTGAGTCCCTGTACGACGGTTGATGCTATTGTCGCAGTCAGCGGTGGTGATACGAATGCGCGAACTGACGAAGCAATACGCCTCTATAAAAATGGCTGGTCGAGTACATTGGTTTTTTCTGGTGCTGCCGAAGATAAGTCGGGTCTCAGTAACGCAGCGGCCATGCAAGCTCGCGCTACGTCCACCGGTATACCCAAGTCGGCTATTTTGCTTGATGAATATTCCGAAACAACCAAGCAGAACGCTGAAAATTCGCAGACTTTATTTGCCAGTCAGAATATAAAAAGTATTATTCTAGTGACCTCAGGTTATCATCAACGCCGAGCGAGCCTCGAATTTAATAAACGCGCCCAAGATGTGAGTATCGTGAATCATCCTATCTCGCGTGACCAAGACTGGTCGATATGGTGGTGGACAAATGGCCGGGGGTGGTCGCTTGCGGTCAGCGAATTATTTAAAATCATTGCCTTCAACTTTGAGGCTAGTCGGTGACACGTGTCTATGTGGGAATGAGCGGAGGTGTCGATTCTTCGCTAACAGCTGCCTTACTCGTTGAGCAGGGCTACGAGGTAGTGGGTGTCTATATGAAAAACTGGACGCAAGATTTGCCTGGTATGAAATGTCCATGGGCGGATGATTTGGCGGACGCGAAGCGCGTGGCGGTTCAGCTGGGTATCGACTTCAAAGTATTTGATTTTGAAAACGAATACAAACACAAAGTTGTCGATTACATGATTGAGGAATACAAGAATGGTCGCACCCCCAACCCCGATATTATGTGCAATCAAGAAGTTAAATTTAAACTATTCTTGGACGCTTCACTGGAAGACGGCGCAGATATGATTGCAACTGGTCACTATGCACGGGTTGATTATTTTCGAGATCGCCCCACTGGCTCCGTTCATTCAAGAAACGGCTTCGCGGACGCTCCTGTGGAGCTTTCCACCGCTGCAGGGGTTTCGTTGAATGAAGGAGCACAGCCGGGCTCTACCACTTCCGTTGATGGCAGGGGCTTTCTTAAGCAGGCAGTCGATACCAACAAAGACCAAACCTATTTTTTGTACCGAGTATCTGGCGAGGCGCTTGGTAAAACGCTTTTTCCGCTGGGTGAGTTCACAAAGCCAACCGTGCGTCAGATGGCCAAAGAGCGCGGCTTGTATACAGCTGGTAAAAAAGACAGCCAGGGCATTTGTTTTGTCGGAAAAGTTGGCATTCGTGATTTTTTAAGTGTGTATGTTGAGCAAAAACCCGGCAAGATTATCGATAAAAAATCTGATGTGGTTCTGGGTCATCACGATGGCGCAATTTTTTACACACTTGGGCAGCGT
Source organism: Candidatus Saccharimonadota bacterium (assembly GCA_043737705.1). Lineage (GTDB taxonomy): Bacteria > Patescibacteriota > Saccharimonadia > Saccharimonadales > Saccharimonadaceae > UBA1547. The sequence goes on from JAYTAD010000049.1 coordinate 17,457, forward strand.
CACGGCCTCGAGCTGGGTGGCGGCTTGCCGTATTATGTCGTTGGTAAAGATATGGATAAAAATGAAGTTTACGTGACAACTGATTTAAACGATGAGTCACTGTGGAAAAATACCGTCACATTGGCGAATGTCCACTGGATTAACGAAATGCCCATTGAGGCTGAATATAGTATTCGCGTTCGTCATCGCGCCCCGCTTGTCAAAGCACATTTGCGCTATAAAGACGGTGGTGTAATGTTAGACCTTACGAATCCAGAGCGCGCAGTGGCTGCTGGTCAATCGGTTGTTATTTATGACGGTGATGTCTGCCTCGGCGGTGGTATTGTCGTATAAATTGTAATTCTGATGGCTGACTGGTAGAATTAACAGATATGAACGCACAGCAAATACGCAACGAATACTTACAGTTTTTCAATGAACGTGGTCACGCGATTATTCCTCGCGCTAAGTTAATTCCATATAATGACCCTACGACGCTGTTTACGGGAAGTGGAATGCAATCACTTTTGCCGTATCTTTTAGGTGAACCGCATAACGAAGGCGTACGCCTGGTCAATAGTCAAACCTGTTTGCGCGCGCAAGATATTGAAGATGTGGGCGACAATCGTCACACAACATTTTTTGAAATGCTCGGAAACTGGAGTCTGGGAGATTATTTCAAAGAGCAGCAAATTCGATGGTTCTTTGAGTTTCTGACTGACAAGGTTGGCCTTGACCCAAACAAAATTTATGTGACAGCCTTTATCGGTGACAAAGCGCATGGTCTTCCCCGCGATGACGAAGCTGCTAATATTTGGCAAAAAGTTTTTGAAGAAAAGGGAATTGAAGCTAAAATTGTCGAGGTAGGTAGCCAGGCAGACGGTAACGCACGCGGCATTAATCCTGGTGAGCGAATTTTCTTTTATGACGATGGTGAAAACTGGTGGAGCCGTGGTGGCGGTCTCGACAAAACACCAATCGGTGATCCATGTGGACCCGATAGTGAAGTTTTCTATGATTTTGGCGCTCAGAATCACGCCGCCGGTTTTGGGTTGGCTCATCCCGCCAGCGACAGTGGTCAATTTATGGAAATCGGCAACCAAGTCTTTATGCAATATCGACGTTTGGCAGATGGTAGTTTCGAACCTCTCGAAAAAAAGAACGTTGACTTCGGTGGTGGGTTGGAGCGAATTGCCGCCGCGCGTATCGACAGCCCCGACGTGTTTAGGATTAGCCTGCTGTGGCCTATTATCGAAAAGCTACAGAATCTTAGTGGAAAAAAATACGAATCGCATACCGAAAGTATGCGTGTGATTGCCGATCACCTACGAGCCGCAACTTTCTTGGCCGTTGACGGCATTAAACCAGCCAATAAAGAACAAGGCTATGTTATGCGCCGTTTGCTCCGTCGGGCTGTTCGGTTTGCATTTGATCTGGGGATTGAACAGAACTTTTTGGAAGAGATTGTTCCGGTAATCGCTGATCTCTATCACGAAGATTACCCCGAGGTTGCTGCGCAGCGTGATGAGGTTATCGTGACCCTTGTTAAAGAAGAGAAAATATTCCGTCAGACGCTGCGAAAAGGCCTGAATGAACTGAAGAAGTTCAGTAGTAATGGTCTAACCGGCGCAGAACTCTTTACGCTGTATGATACCTACGGTTTTCCGGTTGAACTTTCTACCGAAGAAGCTTACAAACAAGAGGTTCGGTTGAGTGAAAATTGGCGGGCAGAATTTGACGTCAAGATGGCGCAGCAACGTGAACGATCACAGACAGCTGCTAAGGGAGCATTCAAGGGTGGTCTTAGCGGACAAACCTTGGCGCACAAAAAATATCACACCGCAACCCACCTGATGTACGCCGCCCTGAAGCAGGTGCTTGGAAATCACGTGACGCAACATGGTAGTAACATCACTGAAGAGCGCCTTCGGTTTGATTTCAATCATCCCGAAAAATTGACGCCAGAACAACTTGATGAAGTCGAGCGAATTGTGAACGAACAAATTGCACTCGATTTACCCATTAGCTATAAAGAGTATCCAACCAGTCTTGCCTTTGAAATGGGGGCAATTGGTGCATTCGGCGACACATATGGAGATACCGTGAAGGTATATCAAATGGGCGAGGGCGATCAACGCTTTAGTTTTGAAATTTGTGGTGGTCCCCACGTTGATCATACTCACGAGCTGATTGATGGCAACAAAAAGTTTAAGATTCTCAAAGAAGAATCAAGCGGCTCTGGAATTCGTCGAATTAAAGCTGTTCTAAGCTAGACGATTTAGCGTTCATTGACGCCGTAGTGTTGTCGCAGGTCTTTAAGTCCACGATGAAATACTGCTAAAGGGTCATTTCTCTCTTGGTCAATTCTAGCAAAATATTCAAGACGACTCCGGGGTACGCCATCGACGCTCGAAAAAGTTACCGCACCAACAGCAGAACTAATTGATTGCGCCTGTTCTGTTGAATGGATTATATAACTATACCTTTTTCTGATATGGGCTAATTCGATATCATATATGGCACCGATAGCCAGGCTATGAATACGTCGGTTATTAATTTCTTTAATAGATAAAGACGTTTCGGCTCGGCTTAAATAATTATCGCCGACCAAAAGTGTGTCGGTACCGAGGTGTGTGTTTCGTGTTCGAGTGGTGGCTGACTTTTTTAAAAAGTCGGCTAATAAATGTGCGATTTCCATACCGTTAATATCGACTCTATCCAAAATCGGTTCAAAGATGCGCTCGTTAGGTACGAGCGGGCTCAATTCCGCAATCAATTGGCTGTGTGTAAGGTATTGAGCTGCCTCGTCATGACCTGGATGCCATTCTTCCCAAATGTCCATTGCAGGCGCAAGATGGTATTCCTTCGAGCTTGAGCCTTGACTATGTCGAACACTGATAGCAGCACTTTTTAAACCCCTGATTGTTTCTGAGTAGTCTATCCCCATCGTTGCCTTCGCCCCTAAAGAGCTTGCTAGGCGCGGTTTTATGCGAATACCTCTCAGACTGACGTCGGTTTGTTCGGGTTCTAGGCTGGGTACCATGCCGATATCGCTAGTTGTGCGGCGTATTTGAGAAAGCAAGTATTGTTGTTCGTCGTAGTCAAGCTCTAAAATCTTAGAGCTTGAAACAAGTTCTCCAATTGGGGAAAAATTTGTTCTGGATGACATGACTCTATTATACCATAAATATATATAATATACAACTATCTGTGACCATAAGCACCAATGGTATATAATAAAGACCATCTATGGTATTTGAAAAACTACGAGCCAGTCGAAAAAATAACACGACAAATGATTATATAGTTGCACTGGATATTGGCACAGAGTTTGTTAAGGCGTTAATTGCCAAAGTTGACGGCGATGTACTCAGCATTGTCGGCGTTGGTCGCGCTCGTCAAGAACTCAGCGATATGCACTCCGGAGCAATCGCTGACATTGCTGGAGTTGTTCGTAATTGTGAGGACGCGTTGAGCGAAGCTGAAAATAAAGCTGGGCTTCAGGCCAAGAGCGTTGTAATCGGTATCGCGGGCGAACTTGTCAAAGGGGTAACAAACACCATTCGCTATCGTCGGCCACAGCCAGATCGTCCGCTCGATACCGCCGAAATGGAATTTATTATTGAAAAGGTTCAAGAACGTGCTCAGAGCAAAGCCCAGAAACAAATTGCCCTTGAAACGGGTAACGAAGAAGTTGAAGTTAAACTGGTGAATAGTGCGTTGGTCAGTATTCATATCGATGGCTACAAAGTCAGCAATCCGATTGGTTTTCAGGGACGTGATGTGGCTGTTCAAATTTATACTGCTTTTGCACCGATGGTTCATATTGGCGCCTTGGAGCGTGTCGCCGACGAATTATCACTCGAGCTACTGGCGGTTGCCGCCGAGCCGTTTGCTGTCAGCCGTAGTTTATTAGGAACAGATGCCAGTAGCAACTTTACCGCAATTCTGGCCGACGTTGGTGGTGGCACGACCGACATCGCCGTTGTTAACGACGGTGGCGTCGAAGGCACCAAAATGTTTGGTATTGGCGGACGCAGCTTTACGCGCACTATCGCCAGTGAAATGAATTTATCGTATTCGGATGCCGAGAAGCTGAAAGTCAACATTAGCAATAGCCAAATCAAACCAAGTGTGGCCAAGGAAGTGAATGCGGCAATCGATAAAACACTCGAAGTGTGGGTTGCCGGTGTTGAACTGGCGCTGAGTGAATTCGATTCAGTCGACCATCTACCAAACCGTATTTTGCTTTGTGGTGGTGGGGCTAGTCTTGCTAAACTTGTCACCGCCCTCCAGACAGAGGATTGGCACAAAGATTTACCGTTTACAAAAAAGCCGAGTGTTCATTATATACAGCCCTCCGAAGTTATTGGGATTACCGACACAACAGGTGATGTTAACGACCATACCTTCATCACAGCCATGGGATTACTGCGGGTCGGCTATGATACAATGATAGGTAGTGGAGACGGTGATACGATGAAAGAAAAACTTAATCGAATCCTCAGAATATAGCTATGAATAAAGACGTTATTTACATCGATGTCGAAGACGATATCACGGCGATTATTGGCAAGATTAAAGCCAGTAGCGAAAAAATTGTTGCTCTTGTACCGCCAAAACGCGTCGGTATTCTTCAGAGCGCAGTGAATCTGCGTTTGCTTGAACGTATGGCTAAGAACGCTAATAAGCGAATGGTTTTGATTACCAATAACCAAGCACTGATTGCGCTTTCGGCTGTGGCGGGAATTCCTGTCGCTAAAAACCTTCAGACCAAGCCCGAAGTGGCCGAAATCCCCGCTCTTAGTGTTGATGACGGTGATGATATTATTGACGGCGCGCAACTACCAATTGGTGAACTTGAAAAGACGGCTGATCGCACCAATGACAGCGATGAGTCGGTCAATCGGGCTATCAATAGCATAGATATTGACGAAAAATCGGTTTCGGTTGCCGCCCTTGGTGCGACAGTGGCCAAAAAATTTAACAAGGCGACCAGTGGCGTCAAAGTTCCCAACTTCAACTCATTCCGCAAGAAACTTTTTATCGGAATTGCAGCCGCAGTACTGTTTATAGGTTTTCTAGTGTGGGCAGTTATGTTTGCGCCAGCCGCAAAAGTTATTATTACGGCTCGTACCACGGCAGCTTCAGTTAATACCACGGCGACTCTTGGGGGAAACGCAGCGACAAATGTTGCCAAAGGTCTGATCCAGTCGACATTTCAAACGACCAAGAAAGATGTCAGTGTTGATTTCGATGCAACGGGGACAAAAAACGTAGGAGAGAAGGCAGCCGGAACCATGACGCTTTCAAACGTTTACAGTACGGAAGGTTCGATAACTGTTCCAGCCGGGTCAAAGTTTACAAGTGGTAACTACACGTTTGTTACAACATCGGCCGTGGTTGTTCCGCGTGCTCAGTATGTAGGAGGACTTATTCCCGGTAAGGCGGATGCAAGTGTAGTGGCGGAAGCTTCGGGCGACGAATACAACCTTTCTCCAAGAGATTACACGTCAGAATCGGTCGACGGTATCTCGGGTAAGGGTAGTCAAATGTCGGGCGGCACAACAAAGGTAGTGGCTGTTGTTACCGCTGCGGACGTCCAAAAAGCCAGCGCAGCGTTGGTTGAGCAGCCAAGCGATCAAGTCAAAGCCCAGCTCATAAAATTGTTTACAAACGGTGAAGTGGTGATTGACGGTAGTAGTGACGGTAGTGACGGTAGCTTTACGATTGATCGTGCCCCTGCAACTTCCGTGCCAGCGATTGGCGCCGAAGCAACCGGCAAGGCTAAGCTAACTAGTTCGACGACCTATACAATGACAGCAATAGCCAAGAGCGACCTCGAGATTTATCTTAAAGCGAACCTTGAAAAACAACTCGTCGGTAAAGATAATCAACGCGTATATGATAATGGCACCAAAAAAGTAGAACTTCGAAAATTTGTTAAAACTGGCGATACTAGTACAGTCGAGATTATTAGTACAGGACAAATTGGTCCAAAGATTGACGAGGCAGCCATCAAAGAACAGGTAAAGGGCAAGATATACGGTGAAGTGCAGTCAGACCTTCAGGCAATCGACGGAGTCAGTAATGTAGACGTCCAATTCTCGTTCTTCTGGGTGCGTACCGTGCCAAATAACATCGACAAGATTACGGTTGAGTTTAAGCTCGAAAATGAGTAGTGGCGTGAACCTGGTTTGCCTTGACGTCGGCGAAAAACGTATTGGTGTCGCCGTTGCCGATACATCCGTTCGTATCGCGGTACCGTATGAAACAATTGAAGTTGACGGTAGTGAGCGCGAGGCTATCGCTAACATAGTGATAACCGAAAACGCCCAAACGCTTGTTATTGGCTACCCGCGCAATCAATCAGGCGAGGCGACGGCCCAAACCCGTTATGTTGAAGAGTTCGCGGCTACGTTAAAAGACATTGCTTTGCATATTGTCTTCCAAGACGAATCATTGACGAGCGTTATTGCCGAGCAGCAACTGGCCGCTCACAAGAGACCCTACAGTAAGGGTGATATCGATGCTCAGGCAGCGGCAATTATCTTGCAAGATTATCTGGAGCTAAACTATGCGAGATGAAGCAACTAATAGTGATGAGCAACTACCCGCCACCGTTGACCCTATCGTGCCTCAGCCGATCAATGGTCAGACAAGTGGGTTGAGACTTCGAAAAAAGTACGTCACAAAGATTATCTTAAGAATCAGCATGTTACTGGCCGCTGTAGTTATTGGAAGTGGGTTGGCTGCGTGGATGTGGTATGGCGTACAGCTCACACCGTTGGTCAACAGCAAAGAACAGCTCATTGCGGTAACTATCGAGTCCGGGTCCACTCCCTCCCAAATTGGTAATTTATTACAAGACAAGGCTATTATTCGCAGTAGTCTGGCTTTTGATGTCAGTACTCGCTTATCAGGAACCCGTAGCAAACTACAAGCTGGCACGTATCGCCTTTCGCCTGGTGACTCGACACCTCAAATCGTTAAGCATTTAACGAGTGGAAAAGTTGATCAATTTAACATTACTTTTTTGCCCGGAGCAACGCTGAAGCAACATAGCAAGGTACTGCTCAGCGCTGGTTTTAGCCAATCAGAAGTTGAGGCAGCTCTGTCAAAATCTTACGATTCGCCACTATTCGAGGGTAAGCCTGCAGGTACTGACCTGGAGGGCTACATTTACGGTGAAACATATAGTTTTAGTAGTGGCGCAACCGCCGAAGTGATACTGCAACGAACCTTTGATGAGTTTGCGCAGGTAATCAAGGACAATAACCTTATAGCTAACTTTAAGCAGCAAAATCTTACACTCTACCAGGGGATTACCCTTGCCTCTATTGTTCAGCGAGAGGTGCGTTCTTCATCTAGTACGGAGCCCTCGTCTGATCAGTTGCAAGTTGCGCAGGTGTTCCATACACGCCTAAATGCCGGTATGCCACTTGGGTCTGATGTTACTTTCATTTATGCGGCTAATAAATTAGGCGTCATGCCAATTTCGACACTTGATTCACCGTATAACACCCGTATTGTCACTGGGTTGCCTCCTGGCCCCATCGCTAGTCCAGGTATTACTGCTCTGAAAGCGACCTCAGCGCCAGCGACTACCGATTTCGTTTACTTTGTAGCGGGTGACGACGGCAAAACCTATTTTGGGCGGACGCTTGAAGAGCATGAAGCGAACGTTGCGAAGTACTGTACAGTTGAATGTAACAAGCCGTAGTTCAGTCTATTTTCATATTAATAAAATAAATTGACATATTATGCAATACTTGCTAAACTTGCAGGAGCACATTTGTGATTTCGACTACTGATATGGCCTAAAAAACTGTATCAGCGAGCGGGAAGCCCGAAGCATAAATGAGCCTACCAATAAATGTCGTACGGGTACAAAACAGAACACTTTCAGACAAATGATATTAATTAATGAAGTCGGTCGACACGTACCCCGTTCTTAGCGAGAAGCAAGACAAAGTAAGGTAGACGCCCTTGTAGTAATACAGGCGGCAGGAGAACGATAATTCGTAATCAGATCTCAACGAGCATCGCTCAAGGATCAACTGTCGCACTAAGACAGCAGGTACTGGCCCGCAATCGCAAAAGAGCGAAGGGTACCCCTAAAACCTCAACAATCGCAATTTACGCAAGCATTTTTGCACTCATTGTCGCGGTAGTCGCCGTTGGCTACCATGCACCCCAACAGTCAGATGGTATCGCCAATGCGACGACCCTTAACTCTGACGCACAATCCCAAAAGACGTCAGTCAATGAACTTATTGCCACTAATCTTGCCGCAGGCCTTGCCGAGACCACCAACTCAGCGGTTGCAACTAACATAGCCAACCTCTCTGTTTCATTAGCGGCTAAAAATGAACTGACGCAAACAAATGACACGGTGATTACAAAACCACAAATTCTTCAGCCAACTGCGGAAAGTCGTCTGATTGTTGCCTACACCGTTAAAGCGGGAGATACAGTCGATTTGCTGGCTACTCAATACGGTATATCAAAAGACACGATCAAATGGGCCAATAACCTTACTTCGGATGCTTTGACGCCAGGAACAGTCCTGCAACTCCTTCCGACCGATGGCGTGCAGTATACCGTCAAAGCTGGGGACACGCTCCAGTCAATCTCCCAGAAATATAACGTCGATCAATCTCGTACTGTTCTTTATAATGACCTCGATCAATCTGGCATAACCGCTGGTATCAAAATCATTTTGCCAGGCGGCAGTTTGCCTTCGACCGAACGTCCAGGATACGTTGCACCACGACCGGTAAGCTATGGCTATAACTCTAGTAACTCTTTTCCAGTTTATTCGGGATCTAACGGTGGTAATAATTATCGTGCATCTGTCGGAAATCGCTATGCTATTGGCAACTGTACGTGGTACGTCTATGAGCGTCGAGCAGAACTAGGGCGACCAATCGGTAGCTTCTGGGGTAACGCTTCCAGCTGGGCGTATGCCGCAGCTTCGGCTGGTTTTACCGTTAATCGTACGCCTGCCGCCGGAGCGATTATTCAAAATGGCGGTGGTTACGGGCACGTTGCTGTCGTTGAGGAGGTTCGTGCTAACGGTGACATCGTATTGAGCGAAATGAATTATGGCGGTGGTTGGAACCAGATCAATCGTGGTCGAGTTATTACTGCTGGCCAAGCCACTGGCTATAACTATATTCACTAGTATCAAGACGATAGTTTAATCGCCTCTGTTAATTACGGGGCGATTTTGCTATAATAACCTTTAAGTATGTTTGTCGACACCGCCAAAGTATTCATTCAAGCAGGTAAAGGCGGCAACGGAGCCGTCAGTTTTCGTCATGAAATTTACGTCGACATGGGTGGTCCTGACGGTGGCGCTGGTGGTAAAGGCGGCGATGTTATTTTTGTTGCCAGCGAAAACCTCAATACACTGATTGATTTTCGTTTCAAGCCCGAGCTAAAGGCGACACCTGGTCAAAATGGTGCCAAGCGTGATCGCCATGGACGTTCGGGCCAACCGTTGTACGTCAAAGTCCCAATGGGTACCTTGGTCCGACGGGCCGGTAAAGTTATCGCTGATTTAACCGAGGATGGACAAGAAGTCATTATTGCCAAAGGTGGTGATGGTGGTTTTGGAAACGCTCACTTTAAAAGCTCAGTACGCCAAACTCCTCGTATTGCCGAAAAGGGTGAATTTGGCGAAACATTTGACGCAGAACTCGAACTGAAGTTATTAGCTGACGTCGGCTTGGTTGGTTTTCCCAACGTCGGTAAATCTACCTTTTTGAGTGTGGTGAGCAACGCGCGTCCAGAAATTGCTGACTATGCCTTTACAACCCTGACGCCTAACCTTGGTGTCGCTGATATCGACGATGGTAGCCTGTTGATTGCTGACCTGCCAGGACTCATCGAGGGTGCCAGTGAAGGCAAGGGTCTTGGTGATGCCTTCTTGCGGCATATTGAACGCACAGCGGTGTTGCTCCACCTTATTGACGTTTATACTGATGACATTGCCGGTGCTTACAAGACAATCCGCGCCGAGCTGAAAAACTATAATCTCGAACTAGACAGTCGTCCCGAAGTGATTGCGCTAACGAAAATCGATGGTCTTGACGACGATATTATTCAAATGCAAGTTGATGCCGTCAAGGCGGTGGCTGGTGACGTACCGGTCTTTGCTATCTCGTCCAGTGCTCATAAAGGATTAAAGGACGTACTTCGTGAACTTCGTCGGACGGTAGTTGCGGCCCGTCAGGTTGCGGCCGAGGATGACCTAGACGCCTTAGAGGATGGATATGAATCTATTACTCTGGGAGAGAATCAAATTGCCGAAGGTTGGACTGTTGAACAGCAGGTGAGTGATGAGGGCCAGCCGTACTTCCTGGTAGTTGGCGATAAGATTGAGAAGTTTGCCAGGCGGACCGACTATGATAACTTCGAGGGTGTTAATCGTCTGCGTGACATTATGAAAAAGCTTGGTATTACTCACGAACTTCGCCGTAAGGGCGCCCAGAGCAACAGTATCATTCGTATTGGTGATGATGAGTTTACTTACTTCGAACAATAAGGCTATTAAAAACGTTGTTGACAATATATACATTCTATGATATTATCTGTCAATGGTCAATTGGTCGAGGTTTCAACCTCTCAATCGGCACACTTTAACATGTCAGATAGATACAGACAGTAATGACAATAAGCACTCCAGTGAAAACCTGAAGTTTTTGTTGTCATTACTGTCATCGAAGAGTCTTAAAAGGACGGAGCGACGTGCCCGAATACTTCTACTAGCTTGTCTACAAGCCCAGCTGTACACCAGTCTGACGTGCGCAAGTAGCGCACAGTCTGGTGACGTACCCGAGAAAAAAATATGATTACCGAAAGGGAATCGCATGAATGCAATTCAGCTGGAGTTTAAATTTGGGCCGCGCCTAGTAGTTCAGGAGCAGCGGCCCAAATGGCGCCCCAGGCTCACCCCTCCAGGGTTCCAGTCACCAGTTTTGAGCCGACCCGGCGGGGACGAGATGATATAGGCCATCCGCGCCTTATTACTCGTCCCCGTACGGCAAATCTATCTGACATGTTATGTCAACTTTACTATATTCACCGACGAGGTGATTTTTTTCTTACTCGTTATCTGCTTCTTTTTGCAAGGCCTGGCCTTGCAAAAAGACAGTTGTCTGTTTTCGAGCTAAAAGCGGATTCTGGTTGCGCTTATGGGCGAGACGGTGCTACCATATAAGTATGTCCAAACCGCTTGTCAAACAAACAGGTTTTACTATCGTCGAACTGTTAATCGTTATCGTGATTATCGGTATTTTGGCAACTGTTACCACGGTCGGCTATGTCGGCATTAACAAGAAAGCCATCGGCGCTTCTTTACAGTCCGATCTTAAAGGTGCCTCCAATCAACTGAAACTCTATCAAATCGATAACATTACCTATCCAGCTTCACTCGATTGTAGTGCAACGCCAGTAGTAAATAGCATTTGCTTAAAAGCTAGCTCGGGAAATAGCTATACCTATACAGTAGACAATAACGCTAGCCCTAAGACATTTAGCTTGGTCGCGTCGAATGGGGCTATTGCTTATACAGCAACTAATGACACTACGCCGACGGCCACGGTTGGTGAGGTACCAGTAAATTTAACGTTTAATCCAACCTCGACAGGTAAGACAGGGACAGTCCAGTCGTGGACCGTACTGACAGCAGGAACGTATAAAATACAAACTATTGGATCTAGTGGTGGTAAAGACGGGGCTGTAGCTGGAGGGCAAGGCCGCGGAACGAGTATGTACGGAGAGTTTCCTTTGCTAGTTGGCGACGTACTATATATAATTGTGGGTCAACAAGGATTTATAAATTATACGAATACTGATGGTCTAGCTTCCGGCGGCGGCGGCGGCGGCGCTTCGTTAGTGGCCAAAGGTGGCGGCTCGTTGCTAAACTCCACTCCACTCATAGTAGCTGGCGGCGGTGGCGGAGCTGGTAATTCTTGCGGAGGCTTAAACGCTTCCGTAACTACATCTGGTGTTACTGGCCTCGACGGTGCCGGTGGTACTGGGGGAAATGGTGGAACCGCTTCTTACAGCACTGGCTTAGGTGGCGCTGGAGCTGGCTGGTTAACCAATGGTGGCGACGGCGGTACCTTCGGAGGTATGGCTACGTCTTTAAAAACTGGTGCGCTTGGGGGTCCGGGATATAATTCTAACGGTGGTCCTGGTGGCTTTGGCGGCGGCGGCGGCGGAGGCTTCAATGGTGCCGGCGGCGGCGGTGGCTATAGCGGCGGCAGTAGTTGCGGCGGCGGCGGCGGTTCTTATAATATCGGTACGAATCAATCTAACATAGTTTTCGCTGGAATTGGCCAAGGGCTCGTTACGATTCGTAACTGATTTTTGGCGTAAAGTATAAATACGTGCCGCGTCGGCAAACTGAACTTATAACTTTGGTCAAGCTTTAAACAAGCGAGATGATTTCACTCATAAATAGTAAACCAGTATATAATTAACGTTATGGCTAAAACCTTTTTCTTCTATGACCTTGAAACAAGCGGTCTGAGCCCGCAAGAAGCGCGAGTGATGCAATTTGCTGGCATTCGCACTGACATGGACCTAAACCCTATTGGTGAGCCTATAAATGTGCTTGTAAAGCTTAATGACGATGTCTTGCCAAGCCCCGAGGCGTTGATGGTAACCAATATCACTCCACAGCAGACACAAGCGGACGGCTACAAAGAGTCGGAGTTTGCGCGCATGCTGTCCGAGGAAGTCTTTACACTGGATACGATTGCCGTCGGTTTTAACAATATTCGTTTTGACGATGAGTTCATTCGTCATTTATTTTGGCGTAATTTTTACGATCCGTATGAATGGAGTTGGAAAGATGGTCGCTCGCGCTGGGACTTGCTGGATGTCGTTCGCATGACCCGCGCCCTGCGCCCCGATGGTATCAAGTGGCCCGTCGACGCCAAAGGTGTTGCTACCAACCGCCTCGAACTGCTTAGTGGAATTAACGGACTTGACCATGTAAAAGCCCATGACGCGCTGAGTGATGTAGAAGCCTTGATTGGTGTGACGAAGTTAATCCGAGACAAGCAACCTCAGCTGTACAACTATCTGCTACGATTACGCGATAAAAAGGAAGTCAAGCAATTGGTTAATCTCGACAACAAACAACCGTTCGTTTATGTCAGCGGACGGCTCGATAGCGCATTTAACAAGGCAACCGTGGCCTTTCCGTTAACCGCAGGCAAAAACGGTAACGTAGTAGTGTATGACCTGCGCTACGATCCAACGCCATTTTTACAGATGAACCAAGACGCTTTGAAGAAAAAGCTTTATGCCAGTTGGGAGGAGCGAACCTCAGAAGGCTTCCAGAGTCTTCCCGTTAAGGAACTGCAATATAACCGGGCGCCGGCTGTGGCACCACTGGGGGTGTTGGCGCAAGGCGAGGGGTGGAATAATATCAGCCTCAGCGAAGCTGTGATTGTAAAACACCGTAATATTTTGTTATCAGCCCCTGGTTTTGCCGAAAATATTCGTACCATTTTCGAAAACAAACCAGACTACAAGAAGTCACCCGATCCCGAGGCGCAACTGTACGATAGTTTTGTCCCCGATATTGATAAAATCAGAATCGAGAAGGTTCGAAATTCAGGTGAACGCGAACTGGCCGATTTTCATCCAAGTTTTAACGACGAACGACTCGAGCCGTTACTGCTGCACTATAAAGCGCGCAACTTTCCAGGAAGTCTGGCCGAAGACGAATCGATTGCCTGGGAGAAGTGGCGTGCCGCCAGGATTACGGCCAGTTTACCGGTCTTTATGAAGTCCCTTCAGAGCCTCTCAGCTTCAATTACAGACCAAGAAAAGCAGTTTGTTTTACAAGAATTACAGCTGTGGGCCGAAAGTATTTTACCGAGCGATCTTGATAATTAGCGAGTCTTAGACGGCTCGGGTTGTACGTTTTTTCGTCGGGATAGTGACTAGGGTTTTGGAAAAAAATAAGGTTTGAAGCGTTGGCCAGGCGAATAGGCGCACGATAACGATTGTGATTGCCGTTGCGTTGGCGGCCAGTATACCAGTCGCCGGAATGAGTATATTTGTACCGGGGATCACTCCAGCTAAAAAGAACAATACAAACCAATGGCTGGCCTGTACGCTGTCCAAAATAACTAGTAACGCGCCAATGAGACTGATGATGGTGATTGTTTTTTTCATCCAAGAACCTTTACGACTTGAAATTTGTTGTCTAAGAAATATACCACTTTAATCGTCAAGCTGCAACGATAAGCGCTATAGATAGCGTATAGGGGTGGAATAAAGTGGTAAAACAGAGTATAATCAGTGAGTTATGTCAGAGGTTATACGAGTTATCGGTGCGCGTGAGCACAATCTAAAAAACGTCAACGTGGAGATTCCGCGTGACAAATTAGTCGTTATTACGGGCCTTTCAGGGTCCGGTAAATCGAGTCTGGCCTTTGATACTATCTATGCCGAGGGGCAGCGTCGCTACGTTGAAAGTTTGTCCAGTTACGCTCGGCAATTTTTGGGTCTAATGGAAAAGCCCGATGTCGATCAAATTGACGGCCTCAGCCCAGCAATCAGTATTGATCAAAAATCAACCAGTCGAAATCCTCGTAGCACGGTTGCGACTGTCACCGAAATTTACGACTACCTCCGACTGCTCTATGCCCGGATTGGCATTCCACACTGTCCCGTGTGCGCCAAACCAGTCTCTCGGCGGACGTCCGAGACAATTATCGACGAAGTAATGAAGTTACCAGACGGCGCGCGCTTGATGATACTAGCGCCGATTATTCAGAGTAAAAAAGGTGAATTTGCCCACATTCCCGAGCAATATCGCCGACTTGGCTTTGCCAGAGCGCGGGTTGACGGTGTTGTTTACGCTTTGGATGAATTTCCCGAGCTCGACAAAAAATACAAACACGATATCGAAATTGTGGTTGATCGAATTGCCATGGGAAGTGAAATGACTGGCCGCGTCACGCAATCCGTCGAACAAACCCTTGAAATAGCTGGCGGTATTATCCAGATACTAAACGTTGACTCCGACGCCATCACAACCTTTAGCCAACGCTACGCCTGTCTCGATCATCCAAACGAGGACATCCCAGAACTCGAACCACGACTGTTCAGTTTTAACGCGCCCCAAGGCGCTTGTCCTGTCTGTACAGGATTAGGAAGTCGACTTGAGGTTGATCCAGGTCTGGTATTTAATCCAAACCTCACAATTGCCGAAGGAGCTATTCGCCCCTATAACCGCGTTAATAGCGACGCCTGGTATATGAAGCGATTGGCCGAAGTTGCGACGGCGCATGGTTTTAGCCTGCAAGTTCCCGTCCAGGATTTATCAAAAGAGGATCTTCAAAAAGTGCTGTATGGCACCGGGTTACAAAAATACACGGTAGAACTTGGCGGTGGTCGTACCTACGATTCAACCTACGAAGGAGTGATACCTAATCTTGAGCGTCGCCACAAAGAGACCGATAGCGAATTTATGCGCAAAGATATCGAACGCTTCATGCGCGAACGTCAATGTTATACCTGTAAAGGTGCGCGACTCAAGCCGGTTGTACTGGCTGTCACTGTCCACGGCCTGAGTATCATGGATATTTGCAACCTTGACGTCGATAACGCCCTTGATTTGTTCGAGCATAATCTCAAACTAACGGACCAAGAGCGGTTTATAGCAGCCCAAATTATGAAAGAAATCAAGTCTCGGCTCGGCTTTATGAGTAATGTTGGGCTAAATTACCTCGAACTTGCCAGGGCTGCTAATACGTTGAGTGGCGGTGAAGCCCAGCGAATTCGCCTCGCCACCCAAATTGGCTCGAGTTTGCAAGGCGTTTTGTATGTTCTTGACGAGCCATCGATCGGTCTCCATCAGCGAGATAACGATCGCTTGATTGGAACCCTCAAACATTTACGCGATCTCGGTAATACCGTTTTGGTTGTCGAGCACGACGAGGACACGATTCGCCAAGCTGATTACCTGCTTGATATTGGACCGGGTGCCGGTATTGCGGGCGGTAACGTGGTCGCGGCTGGCACGCCTGCAGAAGTCGCCCAGAATAAAGACAGCATTACAGGTCGATATTTAAGTGGTCTCGAAAAAATTGATGTTCCCAAGAAACGCCGACCCGTTGTAAAAGACCGCCAGTTGATTATTCGTGGGGCGAGTGAAAATAATCTCAAAAATATTGATGTGGCTTTCCCACTCGGTGTAATGACGGTCGTTAGCGGCGTCAGTGGCTCGGGCAAATCAACCCTCGTCAACGACATCCTGGCTAAAGAACTATCGGCTCGTTTGCATCGCTCGCATGAAATTCCGGGTGCGCACGAAAACATCGAAGGTATTCAACACCTCGACAAGGCTATTATTATTAATCAGTCGGCGATTGGCCGGACGCCTCGGTCTAATCCTGCCACGTATACGGGCGTATTTACGCCGATTAGAGAACTTTTTGCCAGTACGCCAGAAGCTAATATTCGAGGCTATAAGGCCGGACGTTTTAGTTTTAATGTCAAAGGCGGCCGTTGCGAAAACTGTCAGGGTGATGGTGTTATCAAGATTGAAATGCACTTTTTACCAGACGTTTATGTTACGTGTGATGTCTGTAAAGGCAAACGCTATAACCGCGAAGCCCTTGAGATTAAATACAAAGGCGCGACAATTAGTGACGTGCTCGGTATGACCGTCGAGGAGGCCGCCAAGTTCTTTGAAAATATCCCTGCGATTGCCCGCAAGCTCGATACGATTGTTGATGTTGGACTTGGCTATATCCACCTGGGTCAGCCCGCTACGACCTTTAGTGGCGGTGAAGCACAGCGCATCAAGCTAGCCAGCGAACTTGCCCGCCGGGCGACAGGCAAGACACTCTATATCCTGGACGAGCCAACCACCGGACTGCACAGTGCCGATGTTAAACGGCTCCTTGGCATTTTGCAAAAGCTTATCCAGGGCGGCAATACGATGATTGTTATCGAACACAATCTCGATGTCATCAAAACGGCCGATCATATTATCGACATGGGTCCTGAAGGGGGGCTGGGGGGCGGCAATATTGTAGCCATAGGTACTCCAGAGGAAGTTGCCAAAGTCGGAAGTTCGTTTACAGGCGTTTACTTGAAGGCATTTCTGGCGCGTTAGTCTAGGCTATTTTTTATCGCGTTTGAGAATAGTTCGAATGTGTTTTTTCGTACCAGCCACAATAGCGACCCGGCGTGATTTGTCTTTTAGGATATGATAAATGCCTGGTGAGATCGAAGCCAAAACTATTACGCCGATAATCGGTAGCAAAACTGTGTCGACATCGAAACCAAGTTTTTGGAAAAAGTATCCTAAAAAATAACCAAGATAGGTTATGCCAGCCGTCCATAGCGCTGCACCAGTAATGCTAAACGATACAAATCGTTTGTAATCCATTTTACCAACTCCGGCTACTATCGGAGCAAACGTGCGAACTAAAGGGATAAACTGGGCAATAATGATCGTTTTACCGCCGTGTTTATCATAGAAACTTTGCGTACGGGTAATGTTCTCTTTTCGAAATAACAGTGAGTTAGGGCGACGAAAGATCCGTGGTCCAACCCGACGGCCAAATAGGTATCCGGTGCTATTGCCAGCTACAGCAGCCAAGAAAAGCAAAAAAACAAACAGGTGGATATTGATGTCAAGGACACCAGCGTTGACCAGGACACCAGCCGTAAATAGTAAACTATCTCCTGGAAATAAAAAGCCGACCAACAGACCCGATTCGGCAAAAACAACAAACAAAATTGCCAAAACTCCGAGACCGGTAATAAAATCTACTAAATTCATCCATCTAATCTTAACACGGACCAGCATTAATCTGTTAGAAATGCTATAATAAGAAATATAGCCCAAAAAACGACCCATAAGGAGAAAATATGAGTAACATTTCACTCACGCTTGATGAGCGAACAGTGACAGGAAAAAAAGTAGCCACTTTGCGTAAGCAAGGTATAGTTCCGAGCGTTGTCTACGGTGGTGGCAGTGAGCCTATTTCGACACAGTCACCTACTGTTGAAACAACCAAGGTTGCACGTACGGCCGGTAAACACTCTCCGGTCGACCTTGTAATCGATGGCAAAAAACGCCTCGCGATTATCAAGTCTATCGACATCGACCCTGTCAAGCAGGTGGTTCGACACATCGCTTTTCATACTATTAGCCGCAAGGATAAGATTGTTACCGAAGTACCAATTGTTCTGATTGGCGTTGGTGAAAGTGCGGCAGAACGTGTCGGACTGATTGTACTGCAGGCGATTGAGCACCTAGAAATTCGCGCCTTACCTGCTAATTTGCCAGAAGCGCTTGAAATGTCGATTATCGACCTTGCAACCGACGAAGATAAATTAACGGTTGGCGATATCATCCTTCCTGAAGGTGTCGAATTTGCCGATCACGAACAAAATCTTGATCTTGTCGTGGCAAATGTTTACGAGCCATCAGCCCTTCAAGCTGCCAACGAAGCCACCGGTGGTGATGCAGAGCCAGAAGAAGCCGCTGAAGTTGAGGCTGAAAACGGCGAAGCTCCCGAGGCTGAACCAAAAGCCGAATAAGGTTTTACGGTAACAAAAAGACCGCTCATACGAGCGGTCTTTTCTATTCTTCGATAAAGCCACCAGATTGATGAGACCAGAGTGTGGCATAGATGCCTTTTTGTTTCAGAAGTTCAGCGTGCGATCCTTGTTCGGCAATCTGGCCATTGTCCAGAACAATGATTCGATCAAGCTTGGCGATAGTGGACAGGCGGTGAGCGATAACAATACTGGTCCGGCCTTGCATGAGCTTGGACAGTGCGTCTTGAATAAGCTTCTCACTCTGGCTATCAAGGGCTGACGTTGCTTCATCTAACACCAGAATTGGTGCGTCTTTTAAGATAGCACGGGCAATTGCAACTCGCTGTCGTTGACCGCCAGATAGTTTAATGCCACGTTCGCCGACGACTGTATCGAGTCCTTTTGGTAATTTTTTTATAAATTCAAAAGCATTGGCTTGTTTGGTCGCTTTTTCTATTTCCTCGTCCGTGGCATCGGTTTTACCGTAGGCTATATTCTCACGCAAGCTACGGTGAAATAACATTGGTTCTTGTGGCACATACGCAATGTTATTGCGTAAGCTTTCCTGAGTCACCTTTGCAATATTTTGATTATCAATTTTTATTGTCCCGCGGTCAATATCAGCAAAACGAAGCAGAAGCTTCATAATCGTCGTCTTACCCGAACCAGAATGCCCGACAAGTCCAATCCGCTGCCCAGCTGCAATCGTCAGAGAAAAGTCTTTAAATAGCGGTGTGGTGTTTTCATCATGCGTGAAACGCAGTTTGTTAATTGAGACAGTACCCTTACTTACTATTAGCTTTCGCTGGCTTGCATCACTTACCTCGGGCTCAAGCCTCAGTATTTCGGCCATATCATGAGCGTCACCCATAATACGATTGTAATTACGCATAATGCTGTTCATCTCCCAAAGCTGGCGGGCAACCGTAAAGGTATAGGTAATTGCCAAATACACCGCGGCTATTGAAATTAGTTTATACTCCGATGCCCACACCGCTGCAATTAAAACGGTAATATTAAGTAAAGCTATAAGACCAGAATACCCGGTGCTGACCAGTAAGAATCCGCGCATTGTCGCAAGACTTTTTTCGCGCCAGGTAGCAGCCCGATGAGTCAGTATATCTAATTCGTCCTGCTCCATGCCGTGTGATTTGATAGCGATAACGTTGGTAATTGCATCTGCTACGTATGCGTTGACGGCGGTACTTGCCTGCGCCTCGTCTCGGTTGCGTTTGACGAGAAATCGCGACCCAAAGATTACCAAGATAACAAATGCAACTATAAGAACGACAAGGACTATCGCATATTGCCAAAAGACAAAACTCAAGATCACGACCGCGGCAGTAATACCTGCAACCGAAGGAACGAGTTGAAAGATAATAGTGTCCCAAAAACGTTCAAATGAACTAATAAGTTTGGTTGTTTGTGAAACCAGTGCACCACCGAAACGATTCGAGTGAAAGGTGAGACTTTGTTTTGTGAGCGTGTCGAATATTTTTTTATACAGATCACGCTGCGAAGCAGTCTCCATCGTCCAGGTAAGAAACAGATTTATACGCCAACCAATAATTTCGCCATAAATCTGCGTAAGAGCGTACAAGAAAATAAGTGGCCATGCATTGTTTAGGGTGAGACTCCCTGATTGTAGTTGTTGTAGCAGCTGAGCAATAATGAATGGGCCGACGAACGCACCTACGACCGACGTTGAGGCAGCCCCAATTATTGCCAGCCATGTCCGCACGGGGTAGTGCATAGCGACATGCCAAAATAATGAAAAAATATGTTTTTGCATAGGACTCCTAACGGGCATTAACGGTGCTTAAGCTGCTATTTATTGATATTTTTGTCTGTGCATTTGCAGAGGATTCACCAGGCGGGGAATCATAATAGTTAAATTATATAGTATACTGTTTACAGATGCAAAAGATTCTTCTTTACTACAAATTTACGCCAATCACAGACCCTACTACGGTTAAATTGTGGCAAAAAACGCTTTGCAATAGCCTTAACTTGACGGGACGTATCATTTTATCTCCCCACGGTATCAACGGTACGGTTGGCGGTGACCTGGCTGACTTAAAAAAATACATAAAAGCCACAAAAGAATTTGCTGGCTTCAAAGACATTGTTTTTAAATGGAGTGATGGCGGCCGTGAGGACTTTCCTCGCATGAGCGTGAGGGTTCGTAATGAAATCGTGGCGTTCGACGCCGCTAATGAGCTACGCGTCAACGAACAGGGTGTGATTGGTGGAGGAATTCATCTCAAACCACACCAGTTGCACGAGTTGGTAGCGGAAAAAGGTGACGAGGTTGTATTTTTTGATGGCCGCAATGCTCACGAGGCAGCGATTGGTCGGTTTAAGAATGCTATTATCCCCAAGACACATACCAGTCGTGACTTTATCAAAGAGCTTGAGAGTGGAAAATATGATGATTTAAAAAACAAGCCCGTCGTCACGTATTGTACGGGTGGGGTCCGTTGCGAAATTCTTTCCAGCCTTATGAAGAATCGTGGCTTTAAGGAAGTTTATCAAATCGATGGCGGTGTCGTTAAGTACGGCGAAGCATATGGCGACGATGGTTTATGGGAAGGTAGTCTGCGTGTCTTTGATGACCGCATGACGATCGATTTTAGCGACCATACGAAGACTATTGGCGTGTGTACACATTGTAAAGCCGCAACTAATAATTTTGAAAATTGCGCCCTAGCAGACTGTAATGACTTGGTATTGATTTGTTTGAACTGCAAGCAAACCCCAAACGCGCTCTTTCACACGGACGATTGTCGGCAGAGTGGCAAACAATTGATGGTTGAAGCAGCCTAGGTGTCGATAGACGGCATTTTACTAGACACCCACTTACTTGCTATAATATAACTACCGACGATGGAGCCACAAAGCAACATTGGATCCATGCGCCAAGGAGGTTATCCTATGAGCGATAAAAATCGACATACAATACAAGCTTCAATCATGCAGCGGCCGCCCTCCTCTGGAATCTTTTGGCCAACTAGCAGGCGCTTCTTAAAAAGCCAAGGTGTCTACTGATATGGATAGCATACGAGGGCTTTACCACCGAGTCACTGATTTACACAGGGCTATGGATAAGAGACGTTACGAGGTAGACCTTGCAACCCAAAATTCATTACACTTCGCTCAAGCAGGGGACTATGATCGTGCCAAAGATGAGGCAACTTTAGCACTAAGGTGTATGCACGAAAGTGTGGCCATGGAGCTAAAAGTGATCGACATGGAGCAACAGATTATGGCCGCCGAACATAATATTGCAAGGCTGCAGCAGCAAGAGGTAGCCTTACGCGAAGAAAACCATCATCACATCACCCATATAAACAAAGACACGAAGGAAAAACTTGACGATATCACTCGACAGCTAAGAGCCTTGCGCGGATAACGTTATAATAGACAAATGAATGCAGCGCTTGAGACTAAATTAAAGACCTTACCACGATCACCTGGCGTGTATTTTCATAAAGGCAGCAATGACGAAATTATTTACGTCGGAAAAGCCGCAGTGCTCAAAAACCGTGTTCGCCAGTACTTTCAAAGTAAACGGGATATGGACGTTAAAACAAGCGCACTCGTGGCCGAAATAGTCGATACCGACTGGATTGAAACAGAAAGTGAAATTGATGCGCTGTTCTTGGAGAGTGAAATGGTTAAGCGCTATATGCCGCGTTACAATATTTTGCTTCGCGATGATAAATCAGACTTGTTTGTCCGAATTGATATGAAGAGCGACTGGCCGTACGTTTGTTTTACGCGTAATCCGGCTGATGATCAGGCAGATTACTACGGTCCATACTACAATGGCTTTGCGGTTAAAAAAGCGTTCCGATACCTTCGTAAAGTCTTTCCGTATTATACAAAGCCACCCAGCCAAACCGCCCGCCCTGACTTGGACGTCCATATCGGCTTGAGTCCACAACCGGGCATCTCAAGCGAAGACTACAAAACATCCTTGCGCAAGCTCGTTCGTTATATGGAAGGTGGTCGCAAAGCGCTGGCACGAGAAATCGAAAAAGAAATGAAATTAGCGGCCAAATTGCACGACTTTGAAAATGCAGCTGCGCTTCGGAATAAATTACGTGATTTACGTGAGCTTCAAAGCCGCATCATGTTCGGTGATAAAGAGTTTTTAGATATTAGTAAAGATAAAGCGCTCAGCGATCTGGTTGATTTGTTGGGTTTGAAAAAGATTCCAGCCCGGATTGAGGGTTACGATATCTCGCATATGAGCGGTACCAATGTAGTCGCCAGTATGGTGGTATTTAGTAATGGTGTTAGTGATCGTTCGGGCTATCGTAAGTTTAAGACCCGCATCGAGCATAATAATGATTTTTTCAATATGAACGAGACTTTATTGCGACGCTTAAGCGATAAAAACCTTTCAGCCTGGGGAATCCCGGACCTGATCTTAATTGACGGCGGCAAGGGGCAACTTGACGCCGCTTTACAAGCTCGCGACTCTTACCAAGCTAGAAACCTGGAAAATGAACTTAAATTGCAAGGCCAGGCCTTGCAACGGTCAGGGATTCCATTTATTGGATTGGCCAAAAGAGAAGAGCAGATTGTTGTTCATCACCTAAAATCACACGTTAGTATTAATAAAGAAAAACTACAAGAACTTGATGGCTATACGACGATTACCGACGACTTTACACTTATTAATTTGCCCCATTCGACGCATATTATTAAGTTGTTGCAACGTATTCGGGATGAATCGCATCGCTTTGCGGTCAGCTACCACACGGTTTTGAAGCGTACCAAGCAAACGGCAAGTAGCCTTGAGGACATTCCTGGGATTGGCCCGTCGACGCGTCGCAAGCTTATCAAAGTGTTCGGAAGTCTGCGCGCGGTTAAATTAGCGGGCCAAGAGGAAATAATTACTGCTATTGGTCAGTCGAAGGCGGCGGCACTAGCG
>JAYTAD010000050.1:0-3146 GCA_043737705.1 Candidatus Saccharimonadota bacterium
AAAGGAATGTTGGTCAGTCCGGTCAACAGTCATCAACGACTGTAAATACTGCGGAACAACTATTAAGACGACTAAGAGCCAAAATAAACAGTATTGCTCGAATGACTGTCGCAACAAAGGTTATACAACACGCAAAGGCTCAGATGCTAGTGCGTGGCGTGGGGACGATGCAAGCTATTCAGCAATTCATAAATGGATGTATGCAACGTATGGTAGACCTGTTGCATGTGAGCATTGTGAAAGTACAACAGCTATTGAGTGGGCGAATATATCAGGCGATTACAAGCGAGATCGTGATGACTGGCTACACTTATGTCGCCGGTGCCATTTTTACTATGATGGCCGAGATAAAACATTTAAGCGTTATACGTAAGCGGTATGCTAAACACATCGGAGAGGAAGACATATGGCAGGACTCGACACCAGTCGCAAACCAACTTCAAGCAGCTTAAAGTCAGTCGAAAAAGTAAAACAGGGCAGACCGAGCAAGATGTCACCTGAGGCTATAACAAAACTTAAAGCAGCTTTTGCCAACTCTTTCACTGTTGACGAGGCTTGCTGGTACGCTGGTATCAATAAACAAACCTATTACAACTGGGGTGCCAAATACCCAGATTTATTAGACCAAATGGATGCAGCACGTAAAGCACCGAATATGAAAGCCAAGCAAGTAGTCATTGGTTCCGTCAATGGCGGTGACGTCGAGAGCGCCAAATGGTGGCTCAAGAACAAAGCCAGTGATGAATTTGGCCCGCGCACCGGTGAGGGTAATACGACTAATATAAACTTTATCAACGCATCAAGAAACGACAAGAGTGAATACGGACTATAAGCCTGGCGACTATAAGGGGCTGCTATCGCTCCAAAACCAGCCGACTATCCTCGACACTGGCTTTAACTGGCATGGTCACGCTCGCTTCATGGCCGACAAGTACACAATCGTTAATAAGGATAAAGAGTCGGTGGCATTCGTCCAACAACCGGCGCAAGTAGACTTTCTCTACCAGCTATCTGTCTACTTTGAAATACTTATCTTAAAAGCGCGCAAGATGGGCTTTAGTAGTACGGCACTCGGTATCGCTTCTAATAAGTTTCTAACGGGCCAGAATGAGAAGTGTGTCAGTATGTCGTTTGACCAAAGCTCAGCGCAAAAGCAACTACAACGCGCCTACCACTACATTAAAAGCTACGAGATTAAAAAGAGCCAAGAGTTAGGCAAAGACTTCAAGGTGCCATTCAAGAACAACTCCAAGAATGAACTCGTCTGGGAGGGCAAAGTACAAAACGACGCTGGGGGGTATGACTACTTCCAGAATGCCCTGCGAGTCGGTACGGCGGGCGTCGATAGCTTCGGGCGTGGCGATGACATCACGTTCCTGCACTTAACGGAGGTATCACTCGCCAAGGACATACCAACACTATTAGCTGGTGTCGGTGAAGCGTGCGTGCGTAACGCCCACAAGCTGCTGGAAACCACCGCTAACGGCTACAACAGCTACAAGCGGACATGGGACGATGCTACGCGCCAAGTCAACAACTTCGCGGCGCTGTTCTACTCGCCGCTATGGGAATACAGTCAAGAAGAAGTCGATGCGGCGTATAAGCGGCTGGGACGCCTCGGCCCACAGGAGTTTCCCTTGACGCCTGAGATGGCGTTCCTAACCAGTGGCGACACCTACTTCGATAACACGGCAATGCGCTGGTATAACGAGAGGACACGGGCGGTAATGAAAACATGATTACAGATACTAAATACATTATAGTGCCAGAACATGACTCGGTACTATTCATGGCTAAGTTGTTAGACACTGGGTACACATTAGTTATTTCTTGGGTAGTTGACAAGAATATGCACCATATTCTCAGTAAGGATCTTGATGAGCCACTTTAGACGCTACCGAGACTGGAAACCAGACGAGTTCGTACTATGTTACGCCGATACAAGCTGGGGCGGAGTGGACTACTCGGCAGCGCAGTTTATGAGCCGTGACACGATAGACGTACCGCTCGTCTACCACCAGCAGGGACTAGCCAGCGACATGACGCCAATCCTCCACGCCGAGCTAGAACGCATCTATGACATTACTAAGGTCAAGCCAGTCGTGTCATACGAGCGCAACAACGGCGGCGTGGCCGAATTGGAACGCCTAAAGACCCTCAACCGTAACGGCAAGTACCGCATCTATACCCAGTACAGCGGCTACGGTACAACCGATGTCACCGAGGACGACAGCCGGATGGGTCACGACACCAACTCAGCTA
Organism: Candidatus Saccharimonadota bacterium; assembly: GCA_043737705.1. Lineage (GTDB taxonomy): Bacteria > Patescibacteriota > Saccharimonadia > Saccharimonadales > Saccharimonadaceae > UBA1547. The sequence continues at coordinate 2,263 of JAYTAD010000050.1, forward strand.
CCCGCCCCGTCATGCTCGGTCAGTTAAAGGACGCTATCGACAACCACCTTATACAGATATACGACAAGCTAACGGTGGCCGAGATGTTCAGCTTTATCATCAAGCTTGGCACGAGTGGTAATTGGAAAGCCCAGGCAGAGCAGGGCGCGCACGATGACCTGATTATGAGTCTGGCCGGCGTCTGGCAGATGTTCCAGACGGAGCGTAAACCAGTCACTAATAAGAAGCATATGCAACATAAACGACCAGAAAGGCAGCGCTTCCATGTCTAGTCTCGTCCAACACGGCCAGTTAATCACCACTGAAACCTACTACAACGGCGAAGTCAGCGAGAAACGCCAAGAGTTGAAGCTGTCGCTGTTTACCGATAAGCAGTCGATACTAAAAGACGTCATTGATGCCCTGTCAGTCGTCAGCAGCGGTGCCAGTAGCAAGCTAACGATTGAGATCTACGTTGATAAGCAGGGACGGTATAGACTCGTCAAGAAGTGGTTAGTATAATAGTTAATTTAAGGAGGGTATTTATATGATTGCAATCGACATAAAAGAGTTTAGCAGTGACATTGATGCAGATGACGCTAGCAAGCTAATCGAAGTCCGCCTTAGCCAGTACCGTGAAATTAAGACGGAAACCAATAAAGAGGGTACTTACGCAACGTTCCAGCCTGGCGACGACAAGATGTTCACGCTGCGCCTGTCTGGTAGCGACACGGTGCAGGACAAAGCTAAGGCATACGACTCAATCGTTGCTACGCTGAAAGAACTCGCCCAGTGACCGACTACGACGTACTCGACATCAAAGACTGGCAGCAAGAGGGTGACGACCTAAAGGCGGCGATCTACGAAGCCGTTAAGAAGACCCAAGTACCGATCATGCTGCCGCT
>JAYTAD010000051.1:0-12052 GCA_043737705.1 Candidatus Saccharimonadota bacterium
GAGCTGAGAGTTTGTTGAGTTCATCAACGATTTTTTTCTGACCAGCAGTCAGGGTAATTTCAGTATCAGCCATTGTGATATCTCCTTTTATTAATTAAAAAATAGTTACAAAATTAGATTTGTTCGGCGTGGAGTGACAAAACTTGCGCAAAGCCACGTTGTGCGCCATTTGCAACGCCCAGGAACCTTGTAAGAGGTGCTGCCAGCACGCTGACGACCTGACCGCGGAGTTGATCCTTGGTTGGAAGTTCAGCCAGTGCTTTGACGGTAGCAGTGTCTAATGACGCTCCTGAACCATCAAAACCAACAATCAATTGAAGTTCTGGGTGTTTTTTACCGAAAGCAGCTAAAACTTGCGCAGGGGCAACTTCATCGACGCTCGAAAAAGCGTAAACTAATTGTCCTGTTAACAGGCTCGTATCTGCGGCTTTGAACTTCTCGTTTTGACCTAGAGCAACACGGACAAGGCGATTTTTAACCACCTTTATAAGTACGTCTGCTTCCCGGGCGTTGGCGCGAAGTTCTTGCATGTCGGCAACACTAAGACCGGTGTAGGCTGCGCCAACGGCGCCCTTAGCATCTGCAAATAACTTGACTAATTCTGCAACCGAAGTGTTCTTTTTATCGCGGGTAATTGCCATAAAAATCCTTTCTTTAGTTGTTGTATTCGACTAAATTGTAAATGTTCCAGACAGGCAATTTGAGCAAAAGAAAAAGTCTTTGGATCTCGCATTGCCAAAGACTTTTACTGAAAAATGTATGTTTTACATAATCCTCGGTAGCGAATTAAGTGCCAGGCACAGCTACTGTCTTTGGTGATGTCTAGACGGAGTATAACAAATCAACTCAGGGGTTGTCAATAATACCTACCCATCACTTAATGTAAAGCTTACTCTGTAGCCTGTAGCCTGGTCGTTCTCCGAAAAATATGGGCTTTTATACAAATTTGTGGTATAATATATTAAATCATGTTTATTGAACGAAACGGGCTAAATAACCGCAAGCTAAGTACCTGGCAGCCCGAAAAGGGTGCTATTCTTGAACCTCAACGTCAAGATTACAAGCCGTGGCATGCGACACCTGGTAATGTTTGCCACCCCGGAGTTGTGTTACGTCAATCCGAAGCTCGCGGTCAAACTGCGGCTTCGTTAGCATTGGCAATCGAACGCCGTCCGCCATTTGCTAATCCCGATCACGAATCTTACGTTAATGGGCTAGATGCTTTTGTTGAGATGGTTTACTGGGCTCGTGGGGCTAATCGTGCTATTAAAAATACCGACAGTTTTAACCAACCGTTGTATGACAGAGTTGATTTAGACCCGACGCAACGGGCCAAGTTAGAAAAAGCGGAACTTGGTAGTGCGGAACCTGATGAAATACTAGAACTTATTGACAAGCTAGGTATGGGTTCGGCTGAGCTAGCTGGATTAACGCACATTTACGGATACCGTATCGAATTCCAGCAAGCTATGCGCGAGCATGTCAAAGATGCAATTAATAGCCGGGGCGGAGACGTCTATGATAAACCCGAAATAACCTACGATATCATCGCAGTCGACACGTCAATTACTCACAAGGACCACCTTTCAATTGCTATAGCTATGAAGCGAAATACTGTTGTTGGTTGTGTGGACGAAACAGTCATTTATGAGCGCACAACCTTCATTGTCCGCATTGACAAAGCTTCTCAACTTGACCAAAAAGTAGCTGAGTATTTGCGAACGATTTCTCTGACAAAACAAAAAGCTGGTACAGGCCCTTCCGATGACCCGATTGGATGGAAAGATCAAGTTATGCAAGACGGTCGTTTAGTGGAAGAAATTAAATGGCTCCTTGAGTCAAATGCATTCGAATCGGTTATCCCTATGTCGACCACCATATTTGCCAGCAATGACGCTAATCACAAGCTACTTGAGGCACGACGCGAACAGGATAAATTACCCCTAAGGCAGCGCAACGAAGCGTCAACGCCAGAATTGCAAGTCCAACGCTTCCAGCAGCACATGGGTGCTGCGGCTGTTCTGGGTTCAATTTAAATAACTCGTTATCTTAAAAATTTAAGATAACTCTAATTTCGCGTTGAATATCTTCAATCGAACGCATAGCACCGTTGTTATCGACGCACGCAACAGCCGTAAACTCGTTTGGATAAAGATTGCATAGCTCTTCGTAATTTGTTTTTGCACGATCTAGGTGCGAGGCGTCAGCCTCGTGGATATCTCTTTTTTTGTCGGTATACGAACGAAGGTCCTTTTTATCAACGTTGGACTGCGCAAGATTGGTTGGCATGACTAACACAATATTCATAGACGGTTTTGGTATGCCGAGGACTTCGTATTCGGTGATTAGCATTCTTTCGTAAAAGCCGTGGCGCTCAGTTGGGTCGCTAAACTTTGTGCCTTGATGAGCAAGATTTGATGCAACGTAACGATCGGCGATGACGATGCCATCCGGCAGAGCAAGCTGCGCTTCTATGTCGGTTTTGGCGGCAAAGCGGTCGATGGCATAGGTCAAACTAGCTAAGTCGGCTGGAACTTCGTCGGCCGTGCCATAAGCACCATTCAGATACTCACCAGCATAATAGGCAGACGGCTGGCCGTAACGAGGAAAGCTCACTTTTAAAACGTGTTTACCAAGCGTATTAGCCGCGTATTGGCGAAGCAGTTCTGATTGAGTACCTTTACCTGAACCGTCGCCACCTTCAATTGCGATAAACAGTCCAGTGGTCACTATTTGGTTCCTTTAGAAAGTCCAATTACAGTTGGTGGCGTAATGCGCTTGTCTTTGTAGGCACGCGGCAACATTTGCTCGGGTGACCAGGTGCGTATTAGCTCATCGAGGTCGGCGGTATGTTGATATTTACCACTGATTCCGTTCCGTCCATCGCTATAATCACCTTCAACGGGTCCGGTATGATGAAAAACCAATTGTCCAACTCGTTCACCAACCGGTAATACCACTGATTCGTGTTGGTTAAGATTGTAAATTTCAAGTGTAATCCGATTAATATAGCCTGGATCAATCCAGCCAGCATCAAAACAAACTGCGACGCCATTACGACCCCAACTACTACGTGACTTAACTTCGCTGGCGCCGCCGTGTGTACGTATACCTATAAATTCGTGGGTATGGGCTAGGATTCGCTCACCAGGCCGAAGAACGATAATTGGGTGATCGGCTGGAATATTGGCAAATAATTTATAGCCGTTCTTGGCGCACCAGTCTCCGTGCTTTACTGCTTCGAGAGGGCCCTTAAAGTAACGTGTTACTTCATTTTCGTCAAATGGGTTATAAACGCGGGCGTCTTCTTCGAATTCTTGTTTATAAAAATAATGGCCCAAGGTAAAGTCAAGACTCGCTTCGGACACGTGAGTTTCATTGTATGGCACCGACACAATCGTGCCGTCGGCAATTGCAGCCTTAATCTCGGTATTGCTATAAACTCCCATAACTATCCCCTACTGTATCAAATAAATTCAATTAATCAAAAATGAGTTGGCCCGATGAGCCAGCGACGAACGTGAAGTTCATCGAGCCAACTCATCAGGCATGGTTACGTCTACCCCTTTTTTTAGACTGCGATTGGTGCTTTGATGGCCTCGTGGTGCTGGTAGTTCTCGATCACAGCGTCTTCGCGTACATAATCGAAAATAGTTAGCGCCGGACGTAGCCTCAAAGTCGGGGGCGGATACGGACTGCGTAGTAGTTGTTCGAGCACCTGGTCGACATGGTTGTCATAGATATGACAGTCGCCACCCATCCAGACAAACTCTCCAACCTCAAGCCCGACTTGCTGGGCGACCATGTGCGTCAAAAGCGCGTAGGACGCGATGTTGAACGGGACGCCGAGGAACATGTCAGCTGAGCGTTGGTATAGCAGGCAGCTAAGCTTGCCGTCTGCCACGTAGAACTGGAACAGCAGGTGACATGGCGGCAAAGCCATATTAGGTACCTCTGCGACGTTCCAGGCCGAGACAATGTGTCGTCTCGAATCAGGATTCGTCTTCAACTGTTCTATCACTTGGGCAATCTGGTCGATGCTTCCACCGTCCGAGGTTGCCCAAGATCGCCATTGGACACCATACACCGGTCCGAGATCGCCGTTTGCGTCGGCCCACTCGTCCCAAATATGGTTGTTATCTTTCTGGAGCGACCTGATGTTGGAGCTTCCGCTCAGGAACCACAGCAACTCCCCTACGATTAAGCGCATGGGGACATGTTTTGTGGTAACAAGCGGGAAGCCTCTTGCCAGATCGAAACGCATCTGGCCACCGAACAGGGAAGTTGTTCCCGTACCGGTGCGGTCAGATTTGCGCGTGCCCTGGTTCAAAATTTGCCGTAGCAAATTCTCGTACGGTGTTACTACCGCAATCGCGTTCATCATGCCTCCGCGCACAATAAAGGGATAAACTATTAACGTTCACCCACCCTGCCAATCATTATACAGTTTATAAAATAAATATCGCCTTATTAAAAGGCGATATTTATTTTATAGTGGAGTTTTACTAGCTGACGACGTTTTCAACTTTGATACCAGGACCTTGAGTGGTACTGATGCTTGTTGATTTGACGTAAGTAGATTTAAGGTTTGATGGCTTTTGACTCTGGAGGCTGTCAAAGAATGCTTTGGCGTTTTCGGCCAGTTTGACCGATCCGAAACTCACCTTACCGATTGACAGATGCACAATGGCTTGCTTGTCAACGCGGTATTCTACCTTGCCGGCTTTTGCTTCAGTTGTTGCTTTAGCAACGTCGGTAGCAACTGAGCCACTTTTTGGATTAGGCATTAATCCGCGTGGTCCAAGCAGACGCGCATATTTACCAAGTCGTGGCATGTACTGAGGAGTGGCAATCAAGATATCGAAATTAATTTCTTGTTTGTCGAGTTGGGCCAGGAAAGTCTCGTCGCCAATGATGTCGGCGCCAGCTTTTTTAGCGCTTGCGTGGTCAGCTTCTGGGGCAAAAACAGCCACTCGGATTGTTTTACCTGTGCCATTTGGTAGACTGACCGTGGCACGGACGTTTTGGTCGGCTTGACGGGGGTCAACACCGAGTTTTACGTGGACTTCGACACTGGCGTCGAACTTGCTGGGACTTGTTTTTGTCGCCAAAACAAGGGCATCAGCCAATGAATAGACGGTCTCTTTTTCGACAAGCTCAGCAACTTTGCGGTAGGCTTTGCCACGGCGTTCGATGAGGGGGCGAGTGACAGGCTTAGGGCCTTTGGCACGGTTCTCTGCTTCTTCAGATTGGGCTGACGTATCGCGTGCTTCTTTGCGAGCTTCTTTTTCTACTTTTTCTTCGACTTCAGCTAAAACTTTAGCACTACGCTTGCCCGCTTTGGCTAGTTTTACTTCAGTCTCAGGAACTTCGGCTACTTCAACTACTTCTTCGACGGCGACAGGAGTCGTAGAGGTATCTTTAATTGCAGCTTCGATCTCTGCAATAGTGTTTTTCTCGGTCAATTTCAGGCCAAGTGTGGTTGCTTGTTCAAGCAAATCGGCTTTTTTAGCCATAGGTGTAAACCCTTTCTGTGGTAGTAACGGCTGTTTAGGCCTCCCAACATGATTAATTAACTGTTAGATTGTAACACAAAAGACACGAACATTCAATGAGGGCTTCCACGCGGAGGAGCCTGTGGATTACATCTTTTCCATTATCATCAAAGCACTCTGAGGGACATAACTACCGACGGGCCCGCCCGTTCCGGCTGCCGTGTTGACTGTACTTGCTGGTGCGGTAAATTGGGCTCGTACGCTATTTTGATTATTTTGCCACGGTGATGGGCCAGGGGGCCCGTTCGTCATTGAGCCAGCGCCGATATTGCCATTAGCGCTATATATCGCTGTTGTAGTGAATCTGGTTGACGGCGCTATGTATGAATAGGCTATTCTTCCTGGCGGGTTATCGTAGTTTATAGATCCTGTACCGCCTTCGACGTGCGCGACAAGATAATTATCAGTAACGTTATAAATCAGGCAGTCCGTGGAGCCAACTCCGCCGTAGCCCCCCATCGTTGCCGTTGGTCCACGAGAGATGTTCGGATTATCCAGTTGACGGTCCGGATGTGCTAGCGGCGTCCACTGGCCTGCGCCAGCGCCACTCGTCTTGTAGCCATAATGAAACTCTAAGGTTTTACCTGCCAAGTTCGCTGTTTCGAAGTACGCCAGTGCGCCAGAGTATCCTGGGGCAGCTCCATCTCCGTCATCCGCCGGGCCACCGCCACCAGCTGATTGAATCATAAAACGAACAGTACCAGTTGGTACGGTAATACGCGCTGAAACACCCGAACCAGGAGTATTTCTAGGTGCGTATGTGGTCGCATTGTAAAGATAGATTGAGTTAGTATTCTTGTAGACCGTCGGAGTAACGCTACCAGACACGAATGCGTAACTGTAATTGATGGGCGGCGCTGTCGCCACTGGTGTCGAGTCGTTTGTCACCACATAGGTCACGCTATTGGTATTGGTAGCCGTCAAGCTAAATGTCTGAGGACTGGTGGTGTTCACGACGGTATAACTGTAGCTGTTGCCAGGACTAGCTGTTAGGCAAATCGTATTGGCGGCTGGCGTGGTAGCGCAGTCGAGGCTAGTAGGATAGGCCATGTTGTCGGCTTGATAGAGTTTGAGTTTGGTGGTGGCACCCTTTAAATCAGCCTGTAAAGAAGAAGCCACCGCCTTTTGAGAAATACCGACGTAGGAAACGATAGTGACTGCCGCCAAGATACCAATGATTGCAATGACAATCAAGAGTTCGACGATGGTGAAGCCGGAGGCAATTGAGGTGGTGATATTTGGCTCGTCTGGACCCTTTAAGGATACGGAGGTTGTCTTAGAAGAAGAATTGGCCAATTTAGTCAGTGGTGCCAAAAAAATGCTCGTTTCTAGATTTAGGTTTATACAAAATATATTAGCATGAGCGATAACGTTAAGCAAGGTTACAGGACACAATTAAAGGGGCCTAAAGTGAGGTGGCAAAAGAGTCAAAAAAAATATTAGGCGACAAGTCGAGCGAGCAATTAAATACAGTTTGCGTATCTTGCAGCTAGGCATTATGCTAAAGCTTATGGAAGATATAAAGCTACAATTAAAAACACGTAAATTTAGTGGCGATATGGACGATTCCAAGGCAACCCTTGAAACCTATTCGCACGATGCATCAATGTTTGAAATACTACCGCAGTTGGTAATAACACCAAGGACTGTTGACGATGTCATTACAGCTGTCAAGCTCGTCGCTGAGACGAAAAAATCTATGCCTAGCCTATCGCTAACGGCCCGAAGCGGCGGTACGGATATGAGCGGGGCGGCTATTAACGAGTCAATCATTGTTGATTTTAATAAATATTTAACAAAAGTTCTCTCAGTTGATGGTGACACGGCCATTTCAGAACCCGGTGCTTTTTACCGAGACTTCGATAAACTAACTGGTGAATATGAGTTTCCAAGCTACCCGGCTAGCCGTGATACATGTACGATTGGTGGCATTGTTAATAATAATAGCGGCGGCGAACGGTCACTACGCTATGGAAAGACTCAACGCTACGTTCCCGAATTAAAGTTTGTATTCGCCGATGGTATCGAACGAGTAGTCGTACCGCTCAGTCGTGACAAATTGATTCTCAAAATGGCCCAAAGTGATTTTGAAGGCATAATATACCGCGACCTCTTTGAACTAATCGAAAAGCATTACGATCAAATAAAGGCCGCCAGACCGCATGTCAGTAAAGACTCGACAGGATATCGGCTGTGGGATGTTTGGGACCGCGAAACCGGTATCTTCGATTTAACCCAGGTTATTGTTGGCGCTCAGGGTACACTCGGCTTTGTGACGCAGAGCACGCTTAAACTCGTCAAGCGCGCCAAGCACTCTGGCCTATTGGTGTTATTTATGCACGATATTGATAATCTTGGCGAGCTAATTCCAGCGGTACTTAAACATAAACCGGTTACTTTCGAGAGTTTTGATGACGCCACGTTATGGCTCAGTATTAAATTTATGCCAAGTTTTCTCAGGTTACTGGGACCTGTCAGTTTATACACCTCTTGATAACACTTATCCCCGACGGACTGCAGTTGTTGCGCGGTATTCCGAAGTTAATTTTAATGGTTGAGTTCGACGGCGAGACTGAGGATGAAGTTCGCAAAAAGATTAAGACTCTACACAAGGAACTCGGTCATTTGAAGGCCCGATATGAGATTAACGGCTTCGAAGAAGACCCAACTGAAGGTGCCAGTGAGAAATTTTGGATTATGCGCCGCTATAGTTTTCAGTTGTTGCGCAGTAAGGTGAAAGACAAACATACTGCTCCGTTTATCGATGATTTGGTTGTTAATCCCGAACATCTGTCGGTCTTTTTGCCCCAACTGCGCGCGATAATTAAAAAATATAAGTTGTTTGCAACCATCGCCGGTCATATGGGTGACGGTAACTTCCACATTATTCCGCTAATGAAACTGGAAGATAAAAAAGATCGTAAAAAGATTATGCCGGCTATGAAAGAAGTTAATGAGCTTGTCTTAAAATACAAGGGTAGTCTTAGTGGCGAACACAATGACGGCTTGGTACGTGGGCCATGGCTCGAGGAGATGTACGGCAAAGAGATGGTCGTCTTGTTTCAAAAAACTAAAACAATCTTTGACCCGGACAATATATTTAACCCACATAAGAAGTCTGATGCCGATTGGGATTACAGCTATTCACATATCCGCGAACACTTCTAGGGTCCTGTCGTCCGATTTACCCCTAAAATTTTTTACCGATACGTTAAAACAATTTTGGGGTGGCCCCATCGGACGCCACCCGCGGTTATCTTATAAAAAATACCGCACAGAATCGTGCGGTATTTTGGTTTTTCTGTGAACTGCTTTAGCCTTCGACTTCAACGCCCATTGAACGAGCGGTGCCAGCAATAACCTTTACACGGCCATCCATATCAATGGCGTTGAGCTGATCTTTTTTAAGTTCTGCAATTTCCTCGAGCTGTGCCCGAGTAATCTTACCAACTTTTTCAGAGTGTGGTTTGCCACTACCCTTTTTAATACCAACTTTTTCACGAATCAAATCGTCAACTGGCTGTCCTAAGGACTTCCAGGCGAACGTTCGGTTCTCGAATACTTGAAGGTGAACGATAACGTCCTTACCCATTAGCTCTTTGGTCGCAGCATTAAATGGATTAATAAAATCCATCATGTTAAGACCCCATTGACCCAAAGTTGAGCCAACTGGAGGACCGGCGGTTGCCCGGCCGGCGGGAATACGTAGTTTTAGATTTCCAATAACTTTTTTTGCCATATACTTTTCTTTCTTTGCTTCGAATTAACGAATGCGTAACTGAGGTATTATACCTTACTGACCTGCAGGGCGTCAAGCTCGATAGGCGTGTCGCGGCCAAACATACTGACCATAACTTTAATCTTGCCTTTTTGAGTATCAATTTCACTAATTGAACCGTCAAAGCCCTTAAATGGACCATCGGTAATACTAACGACTTCGCCTTCTTTGAAGTCGATGTGGTGTTTTGGATCTTCCACGCCCATGCGCTTCTTTATCTTGCTAATTTCGCTACCAGAGACCGGTGTTGGTTCGGTACCGGTACCAACAAAGCCTGTGACACCAGGAGTATTACGAATAATGTACCATGTTTCATCAGTTAATTTCATTTCAACCAAGACGTAGCCCTGAAAAATTTTCTTTTCAACGACTTTGCGCTTGCCGTTCTTTATTTCAATTTGCTTTTCTTTTGGCACCATGACATCGAAAATTTTGTCTGCCATGTCGACAGCTTCAAGACGCTGGCGGATGCTATCAGCTACTTTTTCTTCATAACCGCTGTAGGTGTGAATGGCGTACCATTGCCTGGTTGAGTCGTATCGGTTTGCCATATAAATAGATCCTTTCCGGACTTATCTTAAAATTATTTCGAATAAATATTTAAATAACGCATCAAGTAGCACAATAAGTACTATAAAGAAGGCGCTAAAAATCATGACCGCAGCCGTTAGGCCCCATGTTTGTTTACGGTTTGGCCAACGTACTTGGCGCAGTTCATACCAAGCACCCTTAAAATAGGTGCCCATGGCAACAAATGGTGCGAAAACTGATTTTACCGAAAAGCGAGAGACAGGTTTAGCGTGAGTTTTGGCCTGTAGTGCTGCAGTTTGCTCGACAGGTTTACTTGGCGCTGAGTCGCTGGCTTTAATACGCGTGACAGTTGTGACTGTCTTGGCGGGTGCCGCCTTTTTCTTGGTGGATTTTTTTGCTTTGGTTGCCACGTAGTTACTCCCAATATAAAAAGCCTGCTGTTGCAGACTGTCAAGAGTACTATAGCTGGTCTAAAGCCTTCCGTCAAGCGTGCTATTATAGACAAAGATGCTCGATCTTATCCTTTATAGCGTATATGTCTTATCGACTTGTATAAGTGTGTTTTTTGCCTGGAAGTTACTGTTTGCCTTCAAGCACTTCAAAATGAAAAAATTACTGAGCGCACCTGGAACACTGAAAGATTTACCAAGCGTTAGTGTTTGTATCCCAGCCCGCAACGAGACGCACGCTATGACACAGTGTCTTGAACGGGTAATCGCCAGTCGTTACCCAAAGCTTGAGATTATCGTTCTCGATGATAGCTCTGGGGATGACACCTCCGCGCTTATTAAAGCCTTTGCTTATGCTGGTGTCCGTTTTGTCGAGGGTTCGCCGCTTCCAGATGGTTGGCTGGGCAAAAATCATGCCTTACAGGGACTTCTCGATGAGGCTAGTGGCAGTTATATTTTGTATCTCGATGTTGATACTCAAATTACGCCCGATACGATTGGCCAGCTGGTGGCGTACATTCAACAAGAAAAAGTCTCGATGATATCTGTTCTGCCGCGTCGTCAAGATGGCTGGCGGGTCAGCGTGCTACTGGGGACCTTGCGTTATTTCTGGGAACTTATTCTACATCGTCCATCCGCTCCGGCTGTTGCGAGTAGTGCCTGGATGATTCATCGTCATACGCTTCGTGATAGCCTGGGTGGCTTCCAGCCCTATCGTAATGATATTCAACCCGAAGCAAAGCTAGCAGCGGCGTTGGCGGCTCGTCACGGCTATCGTTTTATCTTTGGTACATCTTTACTCGGGATTAGTTACGAAAAAAAGTGGTCGTCGCAGATTGAAACGAGTCTTCGATTGTTATTTCCAATTTTAGGTGGTCGTCTCATCGGTAACTTATTGGCATTAATCGGTTTATTACTTTTAAACCTACCGGCTTTGATACTTATGACTGGGTTTATCTCGGGTTGGACTATTTTGCAGTCAATGGCGCTGTGGCAACTATCTGTTTATGGAGCGCTCTACGGTCTGTATCTTGATAGGGTATGGCAAAAGGGCTGGTGGCTTGGTGTGATTTTATGGCCACTCATTGTTGCTCAGGAATTGATTATTTTGGTCATGAGTATTAATCGCTATCTTCGTCACAAAATAACCTGGAAAGGTCGTCCGGTTTCAGTTTCAAAATATCACACACCACCTGTTGTTATAAGCTAGTAGGAATTTCTACTTTGGCGTGATCGGGAGGCTAAAGCTAAATTTTGAACCATGGTTTAAACGACTGCTAAACTCAATTTTTGTGCCGGCTTTATGGGCAAGCTTGGCGGTCACGTACAACCCAAGGCCTGTGCCACTGGTTTCACGTGTTCGATAGTCTTCACTCCGGTAAAATTTTTGGAAAACCTTTGCCTGGTCGGTTTTGCTAATCCCGATACCCGTATCTTTGACTGCAAATTCTATTATTCCAAGCTTTTGTTTGAGTATGATCGTTACCGAGCCTGTTTTGGTATATTTAATCGCGTTAGTAATAAAGTTTTGGAGAATTTCTTCCAGGTACAGCCGACTGGCATAGACGTGGCCGATTGTGCCAGTAATATCCAGATTGAGATGAAGGCCTTTTGCGGTGGCATCCTTGTTGTATTCACCATGTAATTTATGAATCAATTCACGTACATCGATATCTTCGGGCGTATCAGATACGCCACGTTCTGCTCTTGATAAGGTACTTAGGTCATTGACCATGTGA
>JAYTAD010000052.1:0-10598 GCA_043737705.1 Candidatus Saccharimonadota bacterium
GAGTTATTAATATCGATGTTTGACTGTTGGCTAAAAATGCCAGCAAAGGTTCCGGTGGTGTATTTGCGCAGCCGTTGGGCTAGTTGCGGACCACTGCCACCCATGTGTAGCAGTGTGTCGTAGAGGTCAGAAATAGTTGGTGGCAGCGAGTTGTGGGTCAAGGGGTCGCTAGTAATACCAGCTCGGGCATAGGTATCAATCAGTGCCTGGTCGAGGTCGGCTTCTTCGGCGGGATTAAGGGCTGACATCGGTACGCCGGCGGCAGTTACCTGGGTGCCTCCGAGCATCAGGCGGAACAAGCCGTGGAGTGTCACCAAGTTGGCCCGCAGGGCATCTTCGGCTTCGTCGCTATCAATTACCCGCGGCAGGTCAAAGGGGTTGATACGGGTATCGGCGTTCAGGCTGAGTCGGATATAGCTACCCCCTACCGCCTCTGCCAGTTTTTGGTACTCGTTTTCGGGGTCGATAATAATCACTTCGCTGCCGGTCATCATGCTGCGCAGCGCCTCTAGCTTGACGGCAAACGACTTACCGGCACCAGATTTGGCAAAGACGACCATGTTGGCGTTTTCAAGTGTGAAACGGTCAAAAATAACTAGTCCATTGTTGTGCATATTAATACCGTACAAAACGCCTTTTTCCTGAGTCAGATCGGCGCTGGTGAACGGAAAGCTGGTACTGATGGCGCCGGTGTTCATGTTGCGTCGAATTTGCAGCTGGTCGGTCATTTGCGGCACGCTGCTGTTGAGGCCTTGTTCTTGCTGACTGCTGGCAACCTTGCTAAAGACCATTTGTTGACCAAATAAGGTTTCAATCTTGTGCTGGACAAAGCCGAGCTCATCCAGGCTGTCGGCGTAGAGCGTGACGTACAAGCCAAAACGGAAAAAACGTTCGGCGCCAACCTGCAGTTGGTCACGTAGCTCTTCGGCGTCATTAATGGCCGCCTCTAGTCCTGGGTCTCGCGTCCGACCCTTCTCGCCGTTAATCGACATGGTTGCTTCCATCTGCGTCACTTTTTTGCGCAAGTTATTTAAGACGACTTGGCTTTCAACCGGATAGATAAACATACTGACATCCAGAACCTCGTCGATATTAATCAGCGAACTGAGCCAACCGGTGTAAATTTGACGCGGGTACCCATAAATATATAAGGTTCGGCCATATTTAGTGCCTAAGCGGAAGTGTGACGAGTGAATCTCGAGGCTACTCGGTGCAATCAGGTCGCGCAGCGTCGTGACGCCTTTTAAGAATGCCTGCTCGACTTCGGTTTGCTCACGGGCGCGTTGTTGCGCGGCAATATCAACCGCGTCGAGTTGTTTTTTGGCCATTATGACATACCCCCTGGTGTGGTTTTGGGTGCTTCGCCGACGCCTTTTTTGACATAGGTGGCGGTCACGTTTTCGAAGTTACCGAGTGGTTCACGGACCGCCGTATCGGGGTTATAGACGTTGTAATAGAGTTCGCCTAGCTCTTTGGTGTTTAGTTGGACACTTTGGACACCCAACTGAAATAATCCAGCGGTTACGCCGTCGACGCGGTTTTTAATTTCGTCTTTCGCTTTTTCATAGGTGGCGGTGTCGATTTTGGTGATGCTATTTTTTGGCTTGGACATAAGTTTGCCGAAAAAGCCTTTGCCCTGCTCGACCAAGTTGGTGATATCGCCTAGTGGATAGTACGGAACGGCGATATAAAATGATTTATCCATAATATTGGCTTCTTGCGACAAGACGTCGATAAAATTAATATAGTCGTCCATCAGGACGTTGAGGAGCATGTTGTCCTGGGCGCGGCGGATGGCGACCAGACGGTCGATGTATGGCCCGATATCAACCCGCTGGGAGCGGACAAGGATTTGGATAGGATGGGTCAACGAGTTCAAGAAATTTTGGTAGCTGAACTCAATCCCCTCCCGCTCGCGGCTACTCATCAGGTCAAAGTTGATTGATTTGCAGGCAATCACAGCCCGGAATGTTCCGTCGGCCATAATCACCAAGTTGTCGCGAATCTCAGACAGTAAAAGTGTATTTTGGGTAGAGTTTGGGTTTTTTGGTGTGGGAGCCACTGGTGGTGGGGTCGTACCGCTACCGCTGCCGATAGGAGCTGGCGCAGCTACGGGCTCGACGGGAAGACCGCTCGGCGTGGGAGCAGTTGGTCCTTGAAACGGAAATTGATTGTTTGGCGGCATGTGTCTGCGCTTCCCCACTCCTGGTTAGTTTGCCTCTGTTATCGTAGCGATATCACCACTTCTTCGCTCATCTCTTCTTGCTGCTTGATACGGTGGGCTTCGCGGGCGATTGTCTCGATTGACAAATCGGCATTGTTAGCAAGGTTTATTATACCAGCAGACAGGGGCTTTACGCTAGTGGTTTGAGCTGGTGTTGGGCTGATGGTGCCAATTGGCTGGATGACCGATTGTTGAATGTCTGTCGGGTACGGATTAAAAGTTGGTAGTTGGGAGGTAGTAGTTGGTAGTTGGGGGACGGATTCAGGTATCGCAGGTTGCTGTGACGCAAATAAGTCATAGGGATTTGGCAGTGGCTGCGCGGCGGCTGGTATGAAAGTTGGCGGTTGGTGCATGCGGTCAATCATATCTTGGTGCCGCTTGGCGTCACTTTGGCCGATCATGAACTCGAGCGACTGCGCGACGGTATTGTCGCTAGCCAGGACATCCTCGACTTGCTGGGCCTCGAAGTAGACATCGTTATTAAGGGCGCTATTAGGCGCCTGGACGCCCCGTCCACGGACTGCCCAGCCTCCACTATCGACGAGTTCGGCTAAATACCCCAAGCGCTCCTGGGCTTCACCCTGCGAAAGATTTTTGGTCCGCCCGAACTCCACTGTCTTTGGCGCGGTAATCTCAATTAGCGACTCGATACCGTCCGCTTCCCACAGCCGCTTGCGAGGCTTGAGGTAAAACGATACCATGGCAGCCATGTATATTTCCATCGGCTGGTCTTTGCGAAGCGGTAAGGCTAGCGCTCCAAAGAAAACAATGATCGGTAAAGGAATAACAGCTAATAATGGAAAGACCTGAAACAGTCCCCAGGCAAGCCCGCCCGCCAACACAACCGCAATCAAGTAGATAAATTGACGAAAACTAAACGGTCCGATTAGTTTATCGTCAGCTTCAACGTCTTGGGGTACTTTATAGACGGCCATAGTGCTTATAGTATAACAGTTAGTGGCACGCTGTCGATTTGTTTAGTTAGCTAGGGAGTTCCTGGTATGGGTGTAGTGCGTAATTGATTAAGTTCTGGTTTTTGAGCAACAGTAAGGCGTCCTGATATACGCTTGTCTGTAGCTGCTATTTCGGCTTCCGCATGGATGCTTGCAATGTGTTCCGCATCCATGTCAGTTCTCGGTTGTCCGAGCACGCTTATGACACGTTTTAAGCTGTCTGGGTCGCTATCAGCAAGCTTCTCGGCCGAGTATTTACCTCTTTGGATAGCACGGGCCGTAACCATATCGAGGTCGGCCTCAGTCGTAACATTACCCTGGGCGATATCATCAAGCGTTTGGCCTGCAAGGTGGGTCGCCTTGTTGGTAATACCACTAGAGGCAACTGACGATCCAAGTATCTTTTGTTGTTCGGAGGACATCGTGCCAGCACTTTTGATAATACTTTCAACATCTTTAACTGTCCCTATCGAAACGGCGCTCATAATAGCAGCCTTTCGCACGGAATCATCTGTACCCGAGAGGCTTCGTCCGTCTTTACTTTTCCCCTCAACTCCTTTTGCGAGGTTATTTAATTGTTCGGAGTCTAGGTTCATATTCTCAATCACCGCACTAGCCGCCTTGACTTCTTTTGCCTTAAGCTCCACTTGAACGTTTATGGCATTAGCCAAGGCTCTCATGTCAGCCCCGGCTCCCCCGCCTTCGGCTAACTTGCCCCTGAATTTATCGTCGGCCTGAGCCTGATCGGCTACATAGTCTGCGGTTGATATACCGAGTTCGTTCTTGCGGTTGTTAAGTACTGCTTCTCGTTTAGCTTTTCGTCTTGAAAAAGCACCAGCACCAGGCAAGGAGTTGTAACCGTTAAGGGATTTGAGTTTACGATATTCTTGACGATTGTTTCGATACCCCTCGGCGCCCTTGCGCATACGATCAAACGGTCCTTTATTTGGGTTGTTGACAAACCCACCAAAGCGGTTCAACAGTCCACCAGCGGTCTTCATAACGATAGGCGTAATAAAGAGTGGTATTATGGCCACCAAAGCGCCCATGACCTGTACTTCGAACTTGTTGCTGCTGGCCATAACTACTTTTGACGCCAGGGCCGAACCGCCGAATATAAGTGCGATGATTGGGAACATAAGCAGTAGCGTCGTCAATAAACTACGCCATTTATTAAACAAACTCTCGGTATTCGGAAGTAGAAAGGCCACAAACGCGAGTGGTGATATAACAATCAATATAATAATTAGCGCTTGGCGCAGTGTCAGTACGAGGAATACGGTCACGATAGCAACTAAAGCCGCAATCAGGGCCGGCAGCAGAACTGACAGGCCAGCGTATAGCCCCACAGTTGTCACGAGAACACCTGCCAACAACGCCCCAGCCAGTCCTTCCCAGCCAAGACCGCCCGTTCCGGTAGTTCCGGTTTTCCATACATTTTTAAAGTCCGGTGTCGTAATCTGCGCTTTTATGTTGTCGAAAATCTGCACCATTGAGCTACCAAGTATATTTGACAAATCTACGGCAACTGCGCATATAAAATACGATAAGTTTACAAGTATAGCGGCGATAACAATTCGCGGTAACATTTTCTTTACACCATAGTTTGTGATGCCAACGCTGGTTAGCTGAGAAAATATAATAAGCAAGAAGGCAATCACGAATGCTACATTGGCAATCGTCCGCATTATTGCCCAAGCTTGATACGTTCCGTTGGCTGGATCGCTGGCATTGGTGTTGATCGCCGGTGTTTTTAATAGACCCCCAACGACCTCATAGGCACCGTCGACAACTTTTGCCATAAAGTTCATGACCGGACAAATAATCCAACCGATGCCGTCGATGGCGCAGGTAGTGGTGTCTTTACTGTTTGGATCAGCAAGTCCAGTGGCCTCTTGTGACGGAAGGATGCTACCCGAAGGCTGCGTGCCCAGTCGCAACTCGGCCGCATTGACAGTACCAACAGCGTTACCAAGTATTTCAGCCAAGCCTTTTATAGCCTTGAAGGATGTAAAGTTAAAACCATTTTGTTCGCTCCAATAACTGGTCGTGCCGCCGACAATATTGCTAAGTGCGAGTTCGCTGTTTCTTTTTCCAGCATTGATATCGCCGACGTCACAATTGACGCCAGCTCCTTTGGTCGGAGGATAGCTATCGACTATCGAACGGTAGTAGGCCGCAGCGGGGCCGGATGAGCTTGTACCTTCTACTGGGGCTACAAACTCCCACCTGTTGGCTGATTCTTGTATAAGCAAACGCGGGCAACGGTTTCCAAGCGAGTTTTGGATAGGTTTGGACTGAATGTATATCGTATAACCGGACCATAGCTTCTTGGAATCCGGAATTTTTGTAAAATCGGTGTCGCTACTACCTTTAAAGGCTGGATGAATTACACCGACCGCATCTTTAAAAAAATAGTAGCCAGCCCCGGCGTTGTTGACTGTAATCGAGCTGGCGCTGTCGGGCATACAGGTACCCGCCACTACCCTGATGTTGTGAACCTTCCATCCCGTGGAGGACATATCTATCCATTGCTGCGTACAGCCACCGCTGGCGGCCGGTTTGATGCTCCAGAATTTAACATTTGGCGGTATCAGGCTATCGGCTACAAAATAGGTATAGGTAAAGGGGTTGGTATTAAGGACGGTAGTGTCCGTTATTGTCGCTTTGATTGTGGTATTGTTAACCCGCTCATAAGTTGCAGGCGCGGCCGATGATGGCGTGCTTAGCCCAATGTTTAAGAAGACACTGATTGCAAGCGCCAATATAAAGCCAAATGTAAGAGGTAAAGACGATTTTTGTATTTTGCCCATCGCTAATAAATAGTGTAAACGAACGTCCGTCAATAGTAAACAACGCCGATTGAATCGGCGTTGTTTACTATTGATATAAGTTATCTATTTACTATTATTGATAACTTTTTGTAGGTACTTCGAGTCCATCTTGTACGGAGCATCCGTACTGTCTCGGACAAAGTTCATCCTGTCGATACGTGTAATATCTAGTTGGCCGGGTTGACCATGCTCGATATTATTCTGGGCAATGTTTTGATTACCGTTGTCGGTGGTATGTGTTACGACGTCGACCGTAAACCTGGTAGCTTCGTCGAAAGTGGGTTTGTCGCTTGCTACTAGTTTTGCGCTTGTGGCTTCGATCTTCAATTTATAAAACTCACCGTCTCCCCTGCTCCAAGATATCCACCAACTTTCAATCGTGCCTTTGCGAGCACCAGTTTGATAGTCCGCGACTATTTCGTTGCCAGTTTTACTGTCGGTATACAAGTTGTCGGTGATTCCCATGTCGTATTTAGACTGTAGCGCGGGAATCATACTCTTTAGGTCCAAGCCTTGTGCTTCTAGGTCTGGCGCAAAAGTTAGCCCTGAATTCAACCATTTACTGTTTAGGTCAACGTAGGATTTGGCGACGTCTTCGAAGGTCGTGCCAGATATTTTAAAGGTATCGATAAAAGCAGCCAATCCCTCTGGGGTTTTGACGTCTGGGGATACCTCGCCAGGCGCTGGGGCGGGTTGTTCGGTTTCGGTAGCTGTTGGTGTCGTTTCACCAGACGTTGGCACGGCTGGCGCAGTGGCCACCGGACCAATTGGGGCGATTTGTTCGTCGCTACTGCCCATTGATTTCAAACCGGCACCAATACCAAGGGCTAGTGCAGCACCAGATATTCCGGCGATAAGTTTTTGCTTTTTAGTAAAGCCTTTTTTCTCGACGGTTGAGGGTATTGTTTCGGTGCTAGGAGTCCAGCTTCCGATTGCTTCTGGTGTCTTAGGTGTGCCAATAAGGTTTTGATCAACGGCTTCCTGTAGTGTGGTGTTGTCGAAATCATTGACTGGAGTTTCGCGCATAGCTTCAGGCACGTTACCCGAGTGGTTGATTTTTGTTTCAATGTTATTCTGTGGGTTGTTCTCTAGGCTCATCGTATGTATTCCCTTGTTCCCTGTGCTTGACGCACTCAAAATTAAATACTGTAACATGTTTCTATGCATATAGTTATATCACTAATGTTTAAAAAAAGCAATAGCATAATTATTAAATCCTTGATATAGACGCTGGAGCGTGGTATTTTACCGGGTCAATAGTAAACAACGCCGATTCAATCGGCGTTGTTTACTATTGATATAAGTTATCTATTTACTATTATTGATAACTTTTTGTAGGTACTTGGAGTCCATCTTGTATGGAGCATCCGTACTGTCTCGGACAAAATTCATCCTGTCGGTACGTATAACATCTAGTTGGCCGGGTTGACCATGCTCGATATTATTCTGGGCGATGTTTTGATTACCGTTGTCAGTAGTAAGGGTTACGACGTCGACCGTAAACCTGGTAGCTTCGTCGAAAGTGGGTTTGTCGCTTGCTACGAGTTTTGCGCTTGTTGCCTCAATTGTTAACTCGTAAAGGGCTTTGTCTCCCCTGCTTACAGATATCCAGTAACTCTCAATCGTGCCTTTGCGAGCACCATTTTTATAGTCCGCGACTATTTCCCTGCCGGTTTTGCTGCCGGTATACAGGTTGTCGGTAATTTTTTCATCATACTTGGACTGTATGGCCGGTATCATAGCCTCTAATCCAAGGTTAAATGTCTCCAGGTCAGACGCAACAGTCAGGCCAGTATTTAACCATTTACTGTTTAGGTCAACGTAGGATTTGGCAACCTCTTCAAAGGTTGTGCCAGATATTTTAAAGGTATCGATAAAGGCAGCCAATCCCTCTGGGGTTTTGACGTCTGGGGCTACCTCGCCAGGCGCTGGGGCGGGTTGTTCGGTTTCGGTGGTTTGCTCGGCGGTTGCCACAGGGGTACGGTTGGCAGTATCTTCACCACCGCCACAGGCTGAAACGCCTCCAAGGGCAACGAGACTAAGTATCGCTGCCGCTGACTTGCGCTTAAAGCTCGATTTTTTCTCTAATGTAGAGAGTGTATCGGTATCGGTAGATAGGGGTGCTTCGGTTGTACGGCTTAACATTATTGTATTCTCCGTGCTTGACGCACTCAAAATTAAATACTGGACAGGTTTCTATGCGTATGATTATACCATTAATGTTAATAAAAAGCAATAGCGTAATCATTAAATCCTTGCCTCGGGAGGCGTTTTGTTGTATTTTATAGAGTAGATATGAAAATAAAACAAACAATAATCGCACTCATGTTTTTAATCGGGTTCGGGGCTGTAATCGTCAGTCCGACAGCCCTGGCAATCAATAACTGTGGTGTCGAAACCTCTATTATTAACTGCGACAACATTAAGGTTGATGGAAAAAGTAAAAACATTGAAAATACGGGCCTCTGGTCGCTCCTCTTGCTGACTATTAATATCTTGACCGCAGGGATTGGCGTGCTGGCGGTGGCGGGCATTGTGTATGGATCAATCTTGTACACCAGTGCTGGGGATAGTTCGGAAAAAGTTAGTAAAGCCCGCGAAGTGATTCGAAACGTCGTCATCGGTATAGTGGCATATGCTTTAATGTACGCATTTCTTAATTTCATAATTCCTGGCGGGTTATTTGCTTAAATGGGCGCTACTTATATGACTACAGCAAAAAACTGGATTCTAGCTGCTTTGTTTATAGTCTTTGCCGGTGGATCACTTATGGCCGCTGTCGCACCGCTAGCCGTATCGGCGCAAACCTATAAGTTAGTTCCAACGTGTGCCAAGCCAATCCTCACCTTTCCTGTCTGGTACCGAGGCTTAGTGGGGGATCCGCCCGAATGTAACCTCAAAAGCCCCGACGCCCTGAACACAAGCGCCAAAGGTCAGCCAAGTAATGGACTAAGTAATTTTATCTGGCGTATCGTCCTGAATGTCACCGAAATTGGGCTACAACTGGTCGGCTATATCTCGGTCGGCTATATCTTGTACGGAGGGTTTTTATTCTTGACCAGTCAGGGCTCGTCCGAAGGGTCGGCCAAGGCTCGCAAGACTATTTTGAATGCTGTGATTGGTTTGGTGATATCGATTGCCTCGATTGCAATTGTTAATTTAATACTTGGAGTCTATAAAGTAATATGAATATTCTAATGATGCTCGCCAAGGCAGTCAATATTGACGCCGACAAACTTAATATTCCAGTTGTTTCTGGCGAGGATGTGTTGGCCAACGGCCTTAATATCGCTTATTTTGTGGCTGGTATCATGGCGGTGATTGTTATTATTATCGCTGGTCTTAGTTTTGTCGTGTCAGGCAATGACCCTGCGGCGGTTACCAAAGCAAAGAACGCTATTTTATACGCGGTGATTGGCATCGTTGTCATTTTGTCGGCGTTTGTTATAACTCAATTTGTGATCGGGAGGTTTTAAGTGAAAAAAATTAAACAAATTATAATTGCCCTTGCGTTAGTGCTTGGCGGTCTTGCTTTGGTCGCTCCGGCAACGGTTAGTGCCGTTAACGTGTTTGACCCATGTCCTGTCGATTCTACAGCTAGCGATGGTGCCATATGTGCCAATCAGGACGATCAAGCCCCGCCATTCATTAAGACGGTCGTGAATACCCTGTTGTTCGTTGTCGGAGTGATATCGGTCATTGTGATTATTGTCGGCGGCATCATGTACACGGTATCTGGCGGTGACTCTGGCGGTGTGACAAAGGCCAAAAACACTATTTTGTACGCAGTCGTCGGATTAGTGGTCGCCTTTTTGGCTTACGCAATCGTCAACTGGGTAGTAGGAGCATTCAATCCAGCGTCGGCTCAGCAGCAATGTCAGCAAAATGGCGGGACTTACAATGTCACGGCTAAAACTTGTAAAAAGAAGGCCTGAGGGCTTAACAAACCTGCTCAAACCTGCTATAACATTAGTATAGAAGTTTCTTAAGAAAGGAAATAAAATAAATGACCAAAACAATCAAAAACATACTCGCTGGACTGTTCATTGTCCCCGCTTTGGCCTTCGGCGTTAGCCTGGTCGCACCAATGGCTGGTTCAGTCTCGGCGCAGACTATTCAGGACGGTGTTAACGCAGCGAAACCAGACGGTGCAGAGGCGTGTCTGTTTACGAGTGCTAGCTGTGGTAATGGTATATTCACAACGATCGTCAACATACTATTGTTTATTATTGGTGCGATTAGTGTAATCATGCTGATTATTGGTGGCATTAGGTACACCATCTCTGGTGGTGATAGCGGTCAGGTAACATCGGCGAAAAATACGATTCTGTATGCAATTATCGGTTTAGTGATTGCCTTCTTGGCATTCGCGATTGTTAACTGGGTGCTCGGTAATCTTACCGCTACTGCCTAGTTTAGTTAGTAGTATAAACCCTAAAATACTCGGTCGAGATGGCCGAGTATTTTTTTGTTTGTTATTAAGCAATAATTAATCCTTACTTTTGCCAAAGTAACAAATGTCTTCTTTCTTTTTAATCGTAAAAAGAAACAAAAAGCTTTTCGACGGCTTCACTGCACCGTATAAAC
>JAYTAD010000053.1:0-14197 GCA_043737705.1 Candidatus Saccharimonadota bacterium
GTTTATACGGTGCAGTGAAGCCGTCGAAAAGCTTTTTGTTTCTTTTTACGATTAAAAAGAAAGAAGACATTTGTTACTTTGGCAAAAGTAAGGATTAATGTTTCAACACCCGCATATATACATCATGTGTTTGCTCGGCCATTTTGTGCCACGAATATTTCTTGAGTTGGGTATATCCCTGTTTGATCATCTCGTTTCGTAGCAGGTCGTTTGACAGAACTTCATCAATGGCCCGCGCCATATCGGTGGTGTCGTTCGGGTTAAAATAATGAGCCGCTTCGCTGTAAACTTCGGGCAGACAAGTGGCATTACTGCTGATAACCGGTGTGCCGTAACCCATTGCCTCTAGTCCAGGCAGCCCAAAGCCTTCCATGAGTGACGGAAAAACGTAGGCATCGGCCTTGGTATACAGCCAGTCGCGTTGGGGATCTTCGACAAAGCCGGTAAAGAGGATATTTTTATAGTTGCGCTCGGTAAAATAGGCTTCGTTTTTGAGGGCACTGGCGTTCTTGCTGCCTACTAAAACAAGGCCCAGGTCGGGATATTTTTTAATCAGACGCTGATGGGCGTCGCCCAGGCGCCGAATATTTTTGTAATCGCTCTGTTGACCGACGTACAAAATATAGTGTTTAAACGGATGTTCGTACGGTTTTAATTTGTCGATTGAAACATCGGCCGCCTCGTAAGTAACCGTAACTTTATCTGGCGAAATACCGGTAAACTCAATCAGATCTTGTTTGGTAAATTCACTAGGGGCAATAATTTGTTTACTAGTCTTAGCGACACTTTTGAAGATAAATTTACCAACAAATTGTTTGGCGTGGAATACTAGCCAGTTTTTGTCCGAGTTATATGTTCGCACTAGAGTCAAATCATGAAAAGTTGTCACCTTGGCACCTTTGTAAAAGACCGGCTGTTGGGGCATGCAAAAGTGCACCAAGTCCGGGTGCAACTGGTCAAGGAATTGCTTAAAACCAATCTGCTCAGCGAACGAATAGTTGGCAAAATCAGCCGTCTTAACGGTAAAATTGTCAGCGCTGGGCGTCCAAAATAATTCGTCTTTGGAGGGTACTAAAACGGTATATCGATTAATGGTATCTACTTCTTGCAGGTAATGCAGCAAGCGTTCGACGTAACGCCCGGTTGAGGAATTAACAATCCGCGCATCAATAACAATATGCATTATCGGCCGTCTTTCTTGAAAACATACTTGGCATACAACACATAATTCCACACCAGTGTCACGACGGTTGCAAATACCTTACCGATAAACAGCACAATAGAATCTGTTATACCCAGGTCGCTAATCGCCCAGCTAACCTCAACGATAATAATCGGCTGGATAACCCACAACCCAAACAAGGTAATCAGCACGAACATTCCAAATTGTCTCTTGGCGTTGCCACCCTTTGACTTGAATGTGAACGATCGGTTAACAAAAAAACTAAAGACAAAGGCCGTCGAGGTCGACAGGAAGTTAGCTACAAACTTATCGAGCCCAAAAAAAACCAGCACAAACAAAATACCAAAATCGAGCGCCGTATTGGCGCCACCGACGACTCCGAAGCGCAGTTTCTCAGCGTGTTTTTTTATCAGTTTTTCCATGATGGTATTCTTCTACAAAATACAGTGGTCGCTGCTTGGTCTCGTTAAAAATTCGGCCAATGTATTCGCCGATAATTCCTAGCGATAACAGCTGGACGCCGCCGAGAAACAGGATGACGGCCATCGTCGAGGGGTAACCCGCCAGGTCGATACCAAAAAAGATAGTCCGCGTGATGAGGTAGAGGATGTACACAAACGCCGCAAACGATACCACCCCGCCCATAATCGATGACAGGCGCAGCGGCGCGGTCGTAAATGAGGTCAGGCCGTCGATGGCAAAGTTGATCAGTTTTGGATAGTTCCACTTGGTAACACCCGCCAGGCGCTGATCGCGGTCATAGGTAATCTCTTTCTTTTTATAGCCAATCCAACTGAACATGCCTTTGGTGTAGCGTTGAGATTCGCGGATTTTGGTCAGGGCCTCGACGCAGCGGCGGTCGAGCAAGCGAAAATCGCCGGTGTCTTGCTGGATTTCAATATTGGTCGCTTTTTGAAGCAGGCGATAGTACAGCCGCGAGCTGGCTTTTTTAAACCACGATTCACCATCACGGCTAATACGCTTGGCATAGACGTCGTCGTAGCCGTCTTCCCAAAACTGAATCATTTGGGGGATTAGCTCTGGTGGATCTTGTAAATCGGCGTCGATAATTACCGTGGCATCACCCGTCACGTGATCGAGGCCGGCAATCATGGCGATTTCTTTGCCAAAGTTACGTGACAAGTTGACGTAGGCAATCCGCTGGTCTTTTTCGGCATAATCTTGGATGATTTCAAGTGTTTTATCGCGACTACCATCGTTGACGAACAAAAACTCAAATTCATATGATTTATTGTCGTTGGCTAGTTTGCCGAGTCGTTGGTACAGCGCCTCTAAAACTTCTTCTTCGTTGTAAGCGGGAACCAGAATGCTGATTTTTTTCATTGGTACCAGTATAACACTAGGGGTTGGCTAATGGAATTTAGCTAATAGGGGAAGAGTTGTTTTTTATATAACTTCTTAATCCTTACTTTTTGCCAAAGTTGTAATAGTTTTCTGTAATCGTCGATTACTAATCCTTACTTTCGACGCGGAAAGTAATCAAACGCGCTTCTTTTGGCTGCAAAAGAAGGAAAACTGCTGGGGTTGATGAAAACCCGCGGTATAAAACCACCAATTACTACTTGGTTGGCTGCGGAACTCACTCCGCTTTGCTCCGCTCAAACATCCTCGCCAATCCAGGCAGTAACGGCTGGCTTTATCCGGTCTTTCCAGAGACCCCAGACCCCACGGGCTCCGCAGCCCAGTCGGCATCTGCAGCTGCCCGAGGCGAGCGGGCGGTTCAAGACTGATTAAGCGCGAGGATGTCTGAGCGCAGCGAGTTCCGCAGCGCCAGTCTTGGGCCGACTGGGAGTCCCGGAGTAGTGAAGCCGCCGAAAATGTTTTGCTTCTTTTGCTATCCAAAAGAAGCCCATTTGTTACTTTGGGGGTACAAAGTAAGGATTAACCCTGTTAACTAACAGAAATTAGTTACTATCAACTATCAGCGAAATAAGCCCAGTAATACTTGTCGCCACCTGTGCGCCAGCCTTTTTTAAAGCCTCGGTCTTACTGGCGGCGGATTCCTCAGCGCTCCCCAGGATCGCTCCGGCGTGACCGAGTTGGACGCCAACCGGCGCGTGATGGCCGGCAACGTAGGCAAAGACCGGCTTGGTAACGGACGTGGCGATGTAATCGGCCGCTAACTGTTCGTCGGTGCCACCGATTTCACCAATCAGCACGATTTGATCAACTTCAGGGTCATTTTCAAATAATTCCAAACAGTCAATAAAGCCGGTGCCACGGATGCGATCGCCACCAATGCCGATGACGTAGCGCTGGCCTATGCCCTTTGCGCTCAAACCCGCCATTGTTTCATAGGTCAAGGTACCAGAGCGGCTGACGATGGCCGTGCGGCCTGGCAGGGACATGTTGGCGGGAATTATCCCCAGCTTATTCACACCCGGAATGATAACACCCGGCGAGTTTGGTCCAATCAAGGTGCTATCCGAATCAGCTAACCGCTTTTTAATCTGAATCATGTCGTGAATCGGTACTCCTTCGGTGACGCATACAATTAGCGGGATATGGGCAGAGATTGCCTCAAATATCGCCGACTTTACAAACGGAGCGGGGACAAACATGACAGTTGTATCAACCGTGAAATCTTTTTGAATATCGGCAATCGAATTATAAACCGGCACACCCTCAACCATTTGACCACCCTTACCTGGTGTTGTTCCGGCAATGACGGTCGTGCCAGCCGTCAGCATGGCTTTGGTCTGAAAGCGACCATGGCTGCCGGTAATACCTTGAACAATGACGTTTTTTGCTGAAAACAGGCTGTTTTTCATGATTCTACCTCTTGTTTTGCTGCCGCCAGGCAATCCTCTAGCGTGGCGAGAATGGGGATACCTTGGTTAGACAGCAAATCGACGGCAGCCTCAAAATTCGTACCAGCCAGGCGAATAAATAGTGGAGGAAGTGTGTCAATTTGATCCCGGGCGGCGATAATAGCCAGCGCAACGTCATCACATCGGCTAATGCCCGCAAAGACGTTTATGACGATTGCTTTAATGTTTGGATATTCGGTAATGCGCCGAAAGGCAGCCACTAACGTCTCTGTGTTAGAGCCGCCACCGATGTCGAGGAAATTGGCGGGGACCATGCCGTAATCTGACACTGCGTCAACCGTCGCCATGGCCAGCCCGGCGCCGTTGGCGATTGTCGCTACGGTACCGCCAGGATCAAGGGTGACAAAGTTAGCTTCGGCTGCCTTATCTTCAAACTTCCAATCATGGCGGAAGTCTGCGCTGTCATCAAGTTCCATCTTGCAATCACCAGCCACAAATTTTTCATCTTGGGTAAAAACCAAAGGGTTAATTTCTAACAACGTGGCGTCATTTGCCACAAAACATGTGTATAAATTCTCTACCAGGTCCTGCAAGACAAACGTTTGACCAGGCAGATTATAATAATCAGCCAATTGCTGACCGACCGCTTCGATATTTTCTTTGCTAATAGCCACATTCAAATAACTATTAGCAAAATTCTCCTCTACCTCTACCCCGCCATTTATATGGGCCATCAAGCGGATTTCGGCAGTTGGCTTGTTGATAATTAGGGACAGGTAATATTCGTGCGCAATGGCTAATTTTTCTTCTGCCAGGATGGTTTGTGGCCGGTAGCCCTTGATTGTGAGTTCAAACAACTCGTCGATTGTTTGCTTTAAATCATTTTCGTCCTCAATAATTCGTATACCCCCCGCCTTGCCACGCCCGCCAGTCGGGACTTGGGATTTTAATACCACAGGAAGAGTGAGTTGGAGCGAATCGTTTTGATGAATGACGGATGAGCGGGGAGTAACAATCCCCGAAAGAGATAATAGATTCTTTGCCTCGTATTCCAGTAGCTTCATGTATGATTATTATAACGTGTCGACACAATCAAGGCGATGGAGGTTTTTTGTAGATGTCAGAACTATTTCATCAATTGTCAAAGATTAACACCGAGGAATCTGTAAGTAAAAGAGAGATTGTTAATGAGATAAATGAGCATATGCAAGCTCATAATTACTCGGTCGTTGAATTAAACGATCAGAAACCGTGGGGAGCGTATTTTAGGCTCGACAACAGCGAGGCTGATTCATTTGTGGGAGAATTCTTTTCAGGTTTGAGCCCACAAGATGCCCGACTTGGAAACGACAAGGCAGAACTAAGTCCCAAGATACTGCTCGTATCGCCCAATCAGCGGTTGAGTTGGCAGTATCATAATCGTCGCGCCGAACGATGGACCTTTCTGACCGAAGGCTCGTACAACAAAAGCCTCATCGATGACGAGGGAGAACTGTATATAGCTAAGGTTGGAGATGTTGTCCAGTTCGCCGCGAACGAGCGCCATAGGCTTGTCGGCCACGCAGCGTATACTTTGGTCGCTGAAATATGGCAGCATGCGGACTCGGAAAACCCATCTAACGAAGATGATATCGTCCGTCTCTCTGATGACTATTCGCGCTAAGTAGCATAAATCTATTTTCTATCTGACAGACTTTTAACTTGGTTAAGAATTGCTTCAACATTCTTATTCCAAGAGAAATAGTCGAGCTGTTGCTTGCCTCTGTTTATTAACTCTTGCTGAAGCGGTACATCATGTAGCAAACGTTGAATAGTTTGACTAAAACTGTCGCTATCGCCCACTTTTGCAAATAGCGCTGCTTCACCAGCAGTTTCACGCAGTACTGGTATGTCGGAGGCTATAACCGGACAGCTACTTGCCATCGCTTCAAGTATTGGCATACCAAAACCTTCGTAAATCGACGGCATGACAAACAGGCTTGCCTGTTGATAAAAAGCGGCGGTATCTTTACTATCCACGAAACCGACATGAACGACATTTTCGCCAGCCTCTTGGGCTTCTAAAATTGACTGGCGGCTTTTCTCTGTTTTCCAGCCATCGCCACCCGCAAGCACAAGACTGTATTCTTCTTTCGTGCTGGCAGGAAGTTTACAATAAGCTTCAATAAGTGTTGGCAAGTCTTTTCTTGGCTCTAGGTTACCTATGAAATAGATAAACTTCTGGGTTGGAATGCCGTACTTTTTGTGGATCTCGTTAGTATTTTTCTGAAAATAAGCCGCGTCGGGCGGTACGGTCGTGACAACGCATTTTTCGGGTGGTAGGGAAAATTCTTTAACTAACTCGGCTTTAACTGTCTCTGAAACGGTTATGATAAAGTCAGCTTGCTCAATTGAGCGGGGGACAACTCGGCGTAGGTGTGCGAGGTTTTTCGCTTCAACAACTTCGGGGAAATATAGGTAGGTGAGGTCATGAATAACAGTCGCGCGGTATTTCGATTGAATCGAAGGCCAAGTTGCAAAATTAGGGAAGATGGTTAGGTCGACCTTAGGCAGAAAGAAGTCAAAAGGTGGCGCAAAACCATAACTTTGTAACTTAGCATAAATACGAAGTGGTATTAGATTATTTTTTTCAAGCGGCTTCTTTAGCCAAAGTTGCGGATTTGGTTGGCGATTAAGAAAATCAAAATAAGCTGCACGAACGTCTGTATCGCTGGTTCGATCGAGTGCCTCGGCAAGCAGCTTGGTGTAATTAGCGACACCAGATAGGCTTTTACTGGCCAAGCTACTAACTTCTATTCGTATTTTTAATTTATTTTTCATATAGCTTTACGTATTGTTTTTTTACAATATTATCAAAATTGAATTTTTCAACGTACTGAAGTCTTGCCTGGTAGCCTAATTCTTTTCGAAGTTTTTTGTCGAGATACATTTTTTCCATGGCTTTATAAAGCGACTCTACGTTCCGCGCTTCTACCAGTAGGCCAGTTTTGTTATCTTTTATAATTTCGGGGTTTCCGCCGACCTTTGTCGTTATTATCGGTAGACCAAGCATCGACGCTTCAACCAACGAGGTGCTAAACGACTCATGATAAGTCGGATGTACGAACACATCTAGGTTGTTCATTTCCCCGAATGGATCGGCTAGATGGCCCATAAAAACAATACTCTCATTATTTTCTGCTTGCTTCTTGAACTTAGCAGCCTCGGGTCCGTCACCGATAATCAATAGTTTAGTATCTGTGTGGGATTTATTTAATTTATTAAAAGCTTCGATAGCTTCACCTATCCCTTTATCAGTTACTAAACGAGTGGCTATTCCAAAGGTAATTTTGGAGTGCGGCCTTCTGTCGTACTTATCTCTTCCGTCGGACGCACCTATATACGCAATTACCATTCTCTTTAGTAACAGAGAGTTGTTTTTCATATTTTCAGATACGAGCCTTTTTTCATTGTTGCTGGCAATTATTAGACCGTCAACAAGTAATCCGCAAACATAAACTAGTTTACCTATTGGATTTTTATACCAAACATATAAATTTTTAAATACATGCTTCAAGTCGGCATGATCCGTCCAAATCACCTTTTTACCAAGTGTTTTTCCGGCAAGTGTGCCAGCGATAAAATCGTCTTTACTCTGAATATGTAATACTGAGGGCTTTGTTGAAATAATAATAAAAAGATACCAGAAATATAAAACTATTTGCCACAGAATATAAATTGGCATATACAGTATCTTGTGGCCGCTCCAGTTTTGTCGTGGCCACCACCAACCGCGTATATATTTTATGTTTTTAGATTCAGCAAATTGCAATAATGACGGAGATCGGCTAACTATCACGCTGTCATAATTACATTTTTTTAAGCTTTGCGCCAAAAATATTGGATACCTTTCGGCTCCTCCAAAATCCTGATAATCGGCATTGCGTACAAGGAGTGCTTTGTTTTGTTTGCTCATCAATTAAAGTATACCCTAGCTGAGCAATCTGCCCAGTATATTCATACTGTAAACAGATGAAAAATAGACATATAGTTGTAATTTATCAAATTGCTAAGGAGTAGTCGAGCTGATATAATCATTCAAAGATGAAATATTTACACTCACGCAATCGCGCGATTTTGAGCGAGATGGTTAGGACTGACTTTAAGGTTAGATACCAGGGCTCGGCACTCGGGTACCTATGGGCTATACTAAAACCACTCTTTATGTTTGCTGTGCTATACATCTTGTTCACATATATTGCACCGATAGGTAAAGATATTCCACATTATGGTATTAGCCTTTTATTGGGAATAGTTTTTTGGAATTTCTTTTCAGAGACAACGATGATTGGATCTACGTCGATCGTAGCTCATGGAGATTTGATCCGTAAAATAAGTATTCCAAGATACCTCGTTGTTTTAGCAAGTTCTGTATCTGCAATGATCAACCTTAGCCTTAGTATGGTTGTGGTAATTATTTTTGCTACAGCCAACGGGGTTTACCCAAGCATATCGTGGCTTCTTATGCCGGTTGTGATATTTGAGTTCTATATTTTTTCGCTAGGGCTCGCATTTGGATTAGCTGCTCTTTATGTAAAATTTCGAGACATTACATACATTTGGGAGGTATTTTTGTCGGCCGGATTTTATGCGAGCATGGTACTTATACCGATGGAGGCTGTACCAGAAAAATATAGAGATTGGTTTTTTATCAACCCGATTGTTCAAATACTCCAAGATGCTCGGGCCTTGTTAATACCTACTGCCAATAATATTACAATCTGGAACACAGTCGAGAGTCTTACTATACGCTTGGCCCCGTTCATCCTGATAACGCTTATATGTGTATTCGGATTCTATTATTTTAGATCTCGGTCTAAATACTTTGCGGAGGAGGTTTAGGTATGAGTGATAGAGAAATCGCAATTTCAGTTAAGGATATTCATAAAAACTTTATCCTTCCTCAACATAAAAACACATCACTCAAACAGGCTGCGGTGAATATCGTACGCAAAAACAACGTGACTACTCAGAAAGTGCTCGATGGTGTAAGTTTTGATGTCTATAAAGGCGAATTTTTTGGAATAGTTGGCCGAAATGGTTCCGGCAAGAGTACACTTCTCAAGTTGATAGCGGGTGTGTACACTCCGGCAAGCGGGAGTATTGAGTTGAATGGTGGCTTGACGCCATTTATTGAGCTTGGAGTAGGGTTTAACCAAGAACTTTCCGGACGAGATAATGTGTTCCTGAACGGCGCCCTGCTAGGTTATACAAGGAAACAAATGGAAGCTATGTATGACGATATCGTTGAATTTGCTGAAATCGAAGAACATATGGACAAAAAGCTTAAGAATTATTCTTCGGGCATGCAGGTTCGTTTAGCTTTCTCGATAGCTATCAAAGCAAAGAACGACATTTTAATTTTTGACGAAGTACTCGCAGTAGGCGACGAGGCATTTCAGAAGAAGTGTATGGCTATATTCCGTGAGTATAGAAAGAATAAACAGACTGTCGTACTTGTAACCCATAGTATGGATAATGTTACTACATTATGTAGTCGTGCTCTCATGTTGGAAGACGGAAAAATAGTGGCAAGTGGCGATGTGAAAAAGGTAGCGGAAGCTTATCAAAAGAGTAATCTTCCTCTGGACTCCACTATTGACGAAAAGATGTCGAAAAAAGCTAACCAAAAAGTGATAAATATTTCCGGAAACAGCAAAGCCTACAAGATAGGCGAAACGATGAAAATTACCTTGAGTTGGCCGAGAAGCGAGAAGGTATCATGGCTAGGTGTATCAATAGTTGGTGTAAATGGAGAGTATGTATTCGGTACGAATACAGGCGAAACTAAGATTACAGGGAATAGCATAAACTATGATGTTAATCTGAACCTAGGGCCTGGTGATTACTACTTGACAGCAGCTATTAAAGACCCAGAAGACAATCTTATTGGATCGTATGAAAATATAGCTGATTTTTCCGTTTACAGTGACTACGATCCTACGATTGGTGGACTTACTAGGATGAAGCACAAATATACCATTCCGAAAAAGAAGTAGGATTAGCGATTAATAGCTGACAATACCTGTTAGGTGTGGCGGAAAAGTTGTATAATAAAACCATCGAAGCTAAAAGTGGCTATAGGGTCATGACGGAGGACTAATGTTTAAGGATAAAACACTGCTTATTACGGGCGGAACAGGCTCTTTTGGCAATGAAGTGCTAAAAGGCTTTTTAGGTACAGATATAAAAGAAATTAGAATATTCTCGCGCGATGAAAAAAAGCAGGATGATATGTTAAAAAAATACAATCATCCTAAGTTGAAATTTTACATTGGTGATGTAAGAGATATAAGTACACTTGAAGTAGTTATGAAAGGTGTGGATTATATTTTTCATGCAGCAGCGTTAAAACAGGTGCCCTCATGTGAATTTTTCCCTCTTGAAGCAGTAAAAACAAATGTACTTGGAACCGATAATGTTCTGACTGTAGCCGTAAGAAACAAAGTTAAAAAGATAATTTGCTTAAGTACAGATAAGGCGGCGTATCCAATTAATGCAATGGGCACTAGCAAGGCAATGATGGAAAAAATTATAGTCGCAAGGGCAAGACAGCTTGGAAACGACAGCGATACCACTATCTGCTTAACGAGGTACGGTAATGTTATGGGGTCGCGTGGCTCGGTAATACCGTTGTTTTTTAAATTGATTTCCGAAGGAAAGCCGCTAACAATCACAGATCCACACATGACGAGATATATGATGACCCTTAATGACGCGGTTGAATTGGTAAAGTTTGCATTTAAACATGGCGACCAGGGTGATTTATTTGTCCAAAAAGCGCCCGCCGCTACAATCAAAACCGTAGCGTCCGCCATTATAAAATACAAAGATTCAGACGCTAAGACCGTCATTATAGGTACCAGGCATGGCGAAAAAGCACATGAGGTTCTAGTGACTAGCGAAGAAATGTCAAAATCTGAAGACATGGGTGATTTCTTTAGAATACCAATGGACAACCGCGATATGAACTATAATAAATTCTATCCAGAGGGTAGCGGAGAGGTGATAGTTTATAAACCGTACAGCTCTGACGTTACCGATCGTCTGGATGAAGACGGTGTTGTCAAACTCTTAAATAAAATGGGTAAGGTTGAAGCATGAGAGTACTTATCCTAGGTGCCGATGGTATGCTCGGTCATGTAGTAAAATTATATTTCCAAGAAAAGGGACACATAGCAAAAGGGACCTCACGCTCGGGGAAAGGCGATTATAACTTTGACGTTACAAAAAATATCCATGAATTTGAATCATTTGTCGATGACTTTAAGCCGGACGTGGTCATTAACTGTACTGGCATTTTAAATAAAGTCGCTGAAGAGAACCAGTCGCTGGCAGTGTTATTAAATAGTTACTTGCCACATTACGTTGATGAGATATGTAGAAAAAATGGGATCAAATTCATACACGTATCAACCGATTGTGTATTTAACGGTGAAAGCGGCGAGTATACCGAAAATAGCTTTAAGGACGCAACCAGTTTTTATGGCCAATCCAAGGCTTTGGGCGAATTAAATAATGAGTCAAACTTAACCCTGCGCACTTCAATAGTTGGACCAGATATTAATGAAAATGGCATCGGATTATTCCAATGGTTTATGAACCAGGAAAAAGAAACCAATGGATTTGACAAAGTCATCTGGACTGGTATTACGACACTTGAATTTGCAAAATGCATGGAAAAGGCCATCATAAATGACCTTTCTGGCCTCAGGCACGCGGTTAATAATGAAAAGATAGACAAATACAGTCTAATCTCTTTATTCAAAAAACACTTCGATAAGGACATTGTCATTAACCGCAAGAGTGACTACGTTAGCGACAAGAGCCTGAAGAGAACTTCAGATTTTGAATTCGATATACCCAGTTACGATCAAATGATAAAAGATATGAGCGAGTGGGTCACTAATCACGAGGAATTATATTCTAAAAACCAACGGGTAGCAAAATGAAAGTAATGACAATTGTTGGCACGAGGCCTGAAATAATCAAGTTAGCCTGTGTAATTCCGGAATTAGATAAATACACAGATCACATGTTGGTTCACACTGGTCAGAACTATGACTATGAACTGAATGAGATATTTTTTGATGGTATGGGTATTCGAAAGCCCGATATCTTCATGAATGCCGCAGGAACCGACGCGGCAGAAACAATCGGCAACGTCATTATTAAATCCGATGAATTATTTAAAGAGCACAAACCAGATGCCGTTTTGTTGTATGGTGATACAAACTCTTGTCTGTCGGTTATTTCCGCTAAAAGGAATAAAATCCCAGTATTTCACATGGAAGCTGGCAACAGGTGCTTTGACCAGAGGGTCCCAGAGGAAATTAATCGTAAAGTGGTGGATCACCTAAGCGATATAAATATGACGATCACCGAACATGCCAGGAGATACTTGGTTGCCGAAGGAATACCGGCGGAAACCGTTATAAAAATTGGATCGAGCATGAAAGAAGTGTTGGCCAAAAATAAAACATCTATCAATGATAGCCAGGTTTTGAACCAGCTAGGCTTAAAAGAAAAAGAATATTTTGTGTTAAGTGCGCATCGTGAAGAAAATGTCGACAGCGAAAAGAACTTTACCGACTTAGTCGAGTCGATTAATGCGATTTGCGATAAGCATAAGTTACCCATAATATTTTCAGTTCATCCAAGAACTCAAAAACTAATTGATACAAAAGGTATCAAGCTACATGAATTAGTCCAGACTATGAAGCCGCTCGGTTTTGCTGATTATATCAAGCTTCAACAAAATGCTTTTTGTGTAATTTCTGATAGCGGCACCATCACTGAAGAATCATCGCTATTAGGCTTTCCAGCGATTACCGTCCGGCAAGCCCATGAAAGACCAGAGGGCATGGACGAGGGCACTTTAATCATGACTGGGCTTGATAAAAATACAGTTCTCGATTCAATTAAAGTCGTAACGTCGGAACGAATGCCGATAGTGAAGGATTATGATGCCGATAACGTTGCGCAGAAGGTAGTGCGAATTATTTTGAGCTACACGGGATATATTAACAGGACAGTTTGGAAGAAAGGGCTATAAGTAAGTGGATTTTAGGAAATATGTAAAGAAAAAGTATCTAAAAAGCACCGATAGAATATTGGAATTTGGCCCGTTGATACGCCCTACTGCAACGAAAAAAACTCACCCGGGGATACAGTTTGCGGACGTGAGAAGTACGGAAGATATTAAGAAACTTTATACCTCGAATGAATATCTCAGATCAACCGGGCTAACTGTTGACATTGACTCAGTTGTTGACATTGACTACGTAGTCAAAGACAGTTACAAGAAGACCTTTAAAAACGTCGAGAAGTTCGACGTGGTAATATTGTCACATGTTATTGAGCACATGCCTGATATCATAGAATTCTTTCAGGATATCAAAAGTGTTGTCAAGAAAACGGGTCGACTGGTTATTATATATCCCGACGCAAGATATTGCTTTGATCACTTCAGAAATGGCACCTCATTTATTGATGCTTATGATGTTTATACAAATAAACAGAGCTCGAGTAAAAGGGTTTTCGATTTTGTTTACAATGTTGTCAATGAGAACGACGCCTCGTTGTTCTGGAATGACAAGAAAGAAAGTGATATCATTCCAAAAAACGAGTTTAGCAAAGCCGTCGAGGCCTATGAGAAGTCTATCGATGGTGAATTGCCAGATGATACACACTTCTGGCCGTTCTCTAACTATCAATTAATCAAATTTCTTTATGATATGGATAGGGCCGGATTGCTGGATTTTGATATTGAAGAGTTCTACCCCACTCCAGAAAATCATCAGGAATGCATGGTTGTGCTCACTCCTAAGAAAAGTAAACGTATAAATTATGACAAGTATAAAAAACTGCTAGCCATCACAAGTCCGTTTGTCGATAGTATAGAATCAAGAATCAATAGAAGTGCTGTTGTCGACCTGGAGAAGGCGGTAGCGAGTTTGAGAATTGAAAACGATAGCGTGAAGCACGAACTAAAAGCTATCTTAGGCAGTAAAAAATGGCGATACAGTAAAAAAATTGCTGATTTGAAGGATAAGATTACGCGCAATGCCAAAGCCAACTGATCATCCCCTCGTCTCCATCGTCATCCCCGTCTACAACGGCTCTAACTATCTTCGCGAAGCTATCGATAGCGCTCTCGCGCAGACATATGAAAACCTAGAGA
>JAYTAD010000054.1:0-4353 GCA_043737705.1 Candidatus Saccharimonadota bacterium
GATACGGTGATTATCTTTAAGGCTGGTGATATTATTCCACAAGTACAAAGTGTTGTTCTGGAACTTCGCCCAAAGGAATCTCAGCCAATTAACTACGAACAGCTATTGGCCCAGCAGTATCCCGAGCTTCAATTCGAGCGACAGGGCGATGACGTCGTGTACCGCGTGAAGGGTGCCAATAGTGACTTGATGCTAAAGCGTGCCATCCAGTACTATGCCTCTAAAAGCGCTCTTGATATTGATACACTTGGCGAAAAAAATGTAGTGGCGTTGGTTGATGCCGGTCTTGTTGAAGATCTAGCAGATATATATACACTTACTGTTGATGACCTTCTGAAACTTGATCGGTTCGCAGACATTTCCGCTAACAAATTGATTACGGCTATCGCCGATAAAAAAACTCCACCACTCGAGAAGTTTATTCTGGGACTTGGTATTCGCCACGTCGGTACTCAAACGGCAATTGATCTTGCAAATACGTTCGAGACTATCAATAGGTTGCAACAAGCTTCGATTGAGCAACTTGAGACGGTCGATGGCATCGGTAAAGTTGTGGCCGAATCTATCATTGCTTGGTTTGCCGATCCGGATAATGAAGCGCTGATTGAAAAGTTTGAGAGTCTTGGAGTGATGCCATTTTACCGGAAAAAAACCGGCAAATTAGTTGGTAAAAACTTTGTGATTACCGGTTCGCTTGACACCATGTCCCGCGACGAAGCCGCTGACCGGATCCGCAGTCTTGGTGGGACGTTTCAAACTGCGGTTGCCAAAGATACGACCTACTTGGTTGTTGGCGGTAAAGTCGGGGCAAGCAAACTTAAAAAGGCGCAAGACTATGGTACGATAGTTATCAACGAATCTGACTTACGTGAACTGATGGGATAACAAAAAAATGACCGTAATACTTATAATTTTAGCCACAATGATAAGCACCACTCTTGGTGGGCTGTTTGCAATAAAGTTCAAAGATAAACTCCACCTAATTTTGGGCCTAAGCGCTGGCTCTGTTCTGGGTGTTGCCCTATTTGAGCTGTTACCTGAGTCGATAGAGTTAACCGCAGGTGTCTATAGCGTTCAAACAGTGACAGTATTAATAGCAGCCGGTTTTTCGGCTTACATGTTGCTCGATAGATTGTTTGCCTTTCATGGGCATGGCGAGGCTGAAGGTGACGTCCCAGCTCGTAATGGTAAACTTGGTGCTTCGGCTTTAGTTTTTCACAGTTTTCTTGATGGACTTGGAATCGGGCTGGCCTTTAAAATTTCTCCAGCTATTGGTGCGGTTGTCGCAATAGCCGTACTAACGCATGACTTTTCTGACGGCGTTAATACGGTTAATATGATTATTAAAAATAAAGGTGGGCGAAAGACTGCTCTAAAATGGCTGGCTGCTGACGCCTTGGCTCCAGCGCTTGGAGTTGCGGTCACTTTCTTTTTGACTGTTTCAGAACCCACTCTTGGCTTGATTTTGTCTGTTTTTGTCGGCCTGTTTTTATACATTAGTGCCAGCGATTTAGTACCTGAGAGTCATCATCGGCATCCTGCTATTTGGACCACGGTCTCGACAATTATTGGAATGGCACTAATCTTCGTCGTTATACAATTCGTCAGTTAACCCTAATGTATAATAGTACGTAATGCATAAAGTTATTAGGCACGCTAAGAAGTTGATTATTGGAATAGTAGGTAGCGTTGTATTGCTTGCCGGGCTTATCGCTATTCCATACCCAGGTCCAGGTTGGTTAATCGTATTTGCGGGGCTCGCAATACTTGCCACTGAATTTGACTGGGCACAGTGGCTACTAGACCGTGCTCGCAGTAAATATGACGGCTGGCAGTCGTGGCTGCGACGCCAGAATCGTACTACTCGAATTATCTTTTTGATACTTACCTGTATTGTGGTAATCGTTACTATTTGGCTACTCAATGGCTATGGGTTAATAGATAACTGGCTGAATCTTGGGCTTGATTGGGCGCACTCTCCGTTACCGATATTTAATTAGCACAGCTTACATGCAATCAAAAAACCTCGCCGATAAAGGCGAGGTTTTTTGTAGGTGAGGTAGTAAACTACCAGCTACGTTGACGGAATGCACCACCACCGTTGCTTGAGCCGCCGCGGTCGTTGCCGCCGCCACCACCGCCACCGAAGTCACGACGAGGTCGGTCTTCTTTTGGACGTGCGAGACCAACGCTGATTGCGCGGCCATCAAGGTCTTTGCCATCAAGCTGATCAACAGCTTTTTGGTTATCTGCTTCGTTTTTGAATTCAACAAAGCCGAAGCCCTTTGAACGGCCGCTGTCGCGGTCTGTGATTACTCGTGCGCTTTCAACTTCACCGATTTGCTCGAAGTGAGCTTTGAGTGTGTCGTCAGTAGTAGCGTATGCTAAGCTACCGATGAATAAATTTTGCTGTGCCATAATTGTAGGTTCTCTTTTCTTCTTAATCTGATGTAATTATCGTCAGACCGACCGCTTTTGCGATTGTGTGCGAAGAAGAGAGTCTACCTGATAGAGGTAAGCGCCCGCCTTTTGCCTTAATACGCGTGTGCTTCTGAACGCTATTATTTAAGCATACTTTTGATGTAAATACCAGCACAAGCAACATAATGTACAGGAAAATGCTTGTGTTATGGTAGAATATGCGTGATAATACTATCAGAGCTGGTGCGTAAAGGGGTAACCTTTGCGCTGGTAAAACAAACAAATTCACACAAAAAGTGCCCCGGGTGGGCGCGCAACAGCTAAAAAGTTCGTTTCTGGTCACAGGAGCGAACTTTTGTTATAATTTCCAGGTGCATGGGGCTATAGCTCAGTTGATTAGAGTGCTTCCATGGCATGGAAGAAGTCGAGGGTTTGAGTCCCTCTAGCTCCACCAAAATTAGATTTATTCGAATTTACGACACTTGAGATAGCGCCATTTTTATCTGTTATACTAAATAGCATAAGCGTATGACTAATAAATTATCCGAATTATTTAAAGCCTCTGTCCAAAAAAAGATGGAACGCTACGTCGCGGCCTATTTTAAGGTCCATCCTGAGGTAAAGCTGGTTGTAGTAGCGGGGAGTGTCGGCAAGACCAGTACTAAATTAGCAATTGCGACGGTTCTGTCAGAGCGTCTTCGGGTTCGTATGCACGAGGGCAACCACAACGCACACCTAAGTGCGCCGCTGGCTGTATTGGGAATTGACTATCCGGGTAATATAAAGAGTTTGGGGGCATGGTTATCGGTCTTTCGTGCGGCCAAAGCTCGAATCGCCCAACCAACCGACGTCGACGTTATTGTACAAGAATTAGGAACAGATAAAATTGGCGAAATTTCACATTTTGGGACGTACTTGAAGCCCGATATTGGCGTTGTCACCGCAGTATCGCCCGAACATATGGAATTTTTTGGCACCATTGATGTGGTCGCCCAAGAAGAGCTAGCAGCTGCCAATTTTAGCACTCATGCGTTTATTAACCGTGACGACATTGACGGCACATACGCCAAGTATTTGACGAATGCCCATGTTAATACCTATGGAACGAGCGGAAGTGCTGAATACCGTTTTATTGACGAAGACTTTGCCCTTGAAACTGGTCATCGAGGAAAGCTGGTTATACCGCAGTGGCAAGAGCCCGTCGCTGTCCGTATCAAGGTGTTGGGTGAACACAGTCTACGACCAGCTATTGCTGCCACAGCCGTAGCTGTCAAGCTTGGGCTGAATGCGACTGAAATAGTGACGGGAATCGCTAAGATTCGCGCAGCTCCAGGTCGGATGAATGTTCTTCGTGGTACTGAAAATACGATTATCATTGATGACACCTACAATGCTAGTCCGCTGGCTGGTGCCGGCGCTCTTCGCTCGCTGTATAGCTTATCTGTGCCACAGAGAATTGCGGTACTTGGCAGCATGAACGAGTTGGGCGATAGTTCGGCGGCTGAGCATCAAGCACTCGGTATGATATGCGATCCGAACCAGCTGGCATGGGTTGTGACGGTAGGGGATGAGGCGGAAAAATATCTGGCTCCATCAGCCCGAGCTCAAGGCTGTCAGGTAAAAATATGTAAAAATGCACTGGAAGCTGGCGGGTTTGTCCGTGGCGTCCTAGAGCCTGGTGCCGCCGTTCTTTTTAAAGGCTCTCAGGGCGGAATATTTCTCGAAGAAGCCGTCAAGGTGGTACTTCATTCAACCGATGATGAGCGACAGCTAGTGCGCCAATCATCTGCGTGGTTGAAGCAAAAAAGCGACTTTTTTTCAAAATTTGCCTAACCGCTCGACTTAAAAATACGACCGTCTCTGTAATCTGGGGGCGGTCTTTGGTATACTTGGTTTAGTTATGAAGCGCTACAATCCATCCGAAATTGAATC
>JAYTAD010000055.1:0-1157 GCA_043737705.1 Candidatus Saccharimonadota bacterium
CGAAGTTGACTGCTGAATGTCGCGTTTAAACAATATATCGTGTTGTCTAATTGATGAGAATTCGATCACAATCGATGAATATCGTAACGAATCTACTGATCACAATGAGTGTTGATAACGGCTCGTAATCCGTAAAGTTGTTTAACGTTGCTGTACGTAACCTGTATGTAAATAAACTGCGGAGATTTTATACCGATCAGGGCTAATTTTCCCGTAACCTTGGCTGTGACATAAATATTTTGTTGAAGAAATATTTTAACACAAAGTCAGAGGCTCATAACCTGATGGAGGATCGAAGATCGCGGCGGGCAAGGTGCGGTAAAGCTCGATGGTGATCGTATGCGCAGGAGAGCAGGAGCAACAGAAGCGAAAGAGAGAGAGAACGATTCGTCGTTATTACTACGATATTCGTGATGGTCTCTATATATCTATGATATCTGGATCTGATGGAAAAGAAGAAGAAAGAAAGAGCTATCTATGCCACGCCAACGATCGTGGATACGCCAAGCCACGTAAACGTTTACTGTCGACGGTAAATGTAGATACGTCTTGGCAAGTCGCAGAACAAAAGCACCGAGCTGTCAACCAGGTCGACAGTGTTGAGGTTCCATCACTCCTCCTTTTAGGCGTCAACAAACAAGACACCGAAAATCATTTTTTCCAACAAAATGGGAACCTCAATCCAGTTCATTCGCTGCAGACGAATGATCAAGACTAAGTATCCTGTTCTTACCATCGTAATTTCGAATCAAAACGTCGATGCGCATACTCGGTAGATTGTGCGGAAAGCGCTCCAGAGAGCTGAGACCTACGGCGCAAGCCGACTAAATCGTTTTTACTGAAAAAGGCGACGCAAGGCGCAGATCAGATACCTTTTTCTGATGCAAATTGCGGCCAAGTGCCTTAGTTAAACCATCCGCGAACATGTTCCTCGTTGGAACATATGCGATACATAGTATCAATTGCTTGACCAGATCGACAACCCAATCATATCGTATTCCGACATGCCGACTAAGAGGCTGGTGGATCTCGAGTTTATAGTCGTGAATTGCGACTTTGTTATCGTTGTAAATTAGCGCTGGTCCATAGTATTCCATGATGCGCAGATCGTTAGCAAGACGATGAAGCCATAAGGTCTCATCTGCGGTAATGGCGAT
>JAYTAD010000056.1:0-17868 GCA_043737705.1 Candidatus Saccharimonadota bacterium
AGGTAATAAATTACCCCTGTTACCGCTCGACTTGCATGTGTTAGGCGCGCCGCCAGCATTCATCCTGAGCCAGGATCAAACTCTCCATAAAAAGATGTACCAGATAAATCTGATACTATCCATACTCAATATAAACTGACGATGATTTGCACAACTAAATTGTCAAGGTTCTGTTCATCTGTTTAACTCCACGTTGTTGCGCTTTGCTCTTGCAACCAGACTTAAACAATCATACTCCAGTTATCACCTGGGCGTCAAGGGTATTTTAGATTAACTTGTCGCTAAAAAGACAACATAGCCGACAAAGGCTCCCACAAAAGCCCCCACAATGACTTCAAGTGGCGTATGACCCTTGGCGGTACGCGGTATCATGATGGTACTTTTACGTTCTAAAAGCATAGCAAGGATTGCTTGACCTTGCTCTCCAGACGAGCGACGAACCATGACAGAGTCATACATAACGACTGCGCTAAACAGTGCCGCTAGACCAAAGATTGCCGTATCGACACCATCTCGGGCACCAATAACCACTAGCAGAGCAATAGCCGTTGCGCTGTGCGCACTCGGCATATTGCCCGACAGATACAGCTGCCTCAGATTCCTAAAACTATGATCCCTAAGGCTAACAAAGAAATACTTGAGGCCCTGGGCAACCAGCCAAGCGCAGGCCGCCGCCAGTAGGTAGGGCGAAAGGGCCAACATAGCGCCTATTCTTCTTCCTCGTCGTCATCGGCCTGAACCTGTTCGGGCATCAGACCTAATGAAGATACTTTATCACCTTCACTCATACGCATAATGCGTACACCTTGAGTGGTCCGTCCTAGTGTTGGGATGTCTTTGAGGCCAACTCGAATTGCCTGTCCCTTATTAGAAATTAGTAGCACTTCGCTGGCGTCTTGCTCAAGTGTACGAACAGCGATGATTGGTCCGGTCTTGGCCGTCACGACGGCAGCCTTGATACCCACACCACCTCGCTTGTGAGCTGGGAAGTTGGCGACTTTGGTGGCTTTACCATAGCCATTCTCGCTAATCACGAGGAGGCTTCGACCATCGTCATCAACAATATCCATACCAACCACTTGGTCGTTCGGACGCAAGCGGACTCCCCTGACACCGCGGGCTGCACGGCCCATTGGACGGGCGTCTTTTTCGCTAAATCGAATTGCTTGTCCAGCAGATGTTGACACAATAACATCATTCTCACCAGTCGTCTTTTGGATCCAACGCAGTTCATCGCCTTCATCAAGCTTGATAGCAATCAAGCCGTTAGTTCGAATATTGGCATAATCCTTGAGCGGTGTCTTTTTGATTGTTCCTTTAATTGTCGCCATAAACAGATAGCCGTCATCCTTAGCGTCTTTTGCGTGACGAATAATCGAGGTGATTTTCTCTTCTGGTTGCAGTTGAAGCAAGTTAACCGCGGCCACGCCTTTGGCAG
Organism: Candidatus Saccharimonadota bacterium; assembly: GCA_043737705.1. Lineage (GTDB taxonomy): Bacteria > Patescibacteriota > Saccharimonadia > Saccharimonadales > Saccharimonadaceae > UBA1547. The sequence continues at coordinate 1,439 of JAYTAD010000056.1, forward strand.
CCAAACTAGCAGCTGGTACTTCGTAAGCCTTGAGGCGGAAGATACGACCCTTGTTAGTAAAGAACAGTAAATAGTCATGAGTGCTGGCCGGTATGAGCTGATCGATGACATCTAGTTCTTTGGTCGTCATACCACGCTTGCCCTTGCCGCCACGATGCTGTCGGCGGTACTCGCTGACAAGTGTGCGCTTAATGTAGTTCTCGGTCGTTAGCAAGATAACCGAATCTTCTTCGGGGATGAGCTCTTCATCGCTAAATTTACCAAGCTCATTGTTAATCATTAGCGAACGACGTTCGTCGCCGTACTTTTCTTTCATCTCGAGTAGCTCGGTTTTAACAATACGAAGAATTTCCGCTTCGTCAGCCAGAATCGCTTCGAGTTTGGCAATCAGAGCATGTAGCTCGGCTAGCTCATTCTCGATCTTGTCACGTTCGAGTCCAGTCAAACGACGCAGTTGCATGGCGAGAATGGCCTGGGCCTGGATTTCAGATAACGCAAACTTCTCAATTAACCCCACTTGGGCCTCTTCGCTCGTTTTACTGGCACGAATAAGCTTGATGACCTCATCGATATGGTCAAGGGCAATCTTGTAGCCTTCCAAAATATGGGCGCGCGCCTTGGCAGCTTTTAGTTCAAACTCTGTTCGACGGCGAACCACAACTTGACGATGCTTGATGAATTCGCTCAAAATCTCTTGCAAACCAAGAATACGTGGCTGAATGCCGTTAATTAACGCCAGCATGTTGTAGTGGAAGCTTGTCTGCAAAGCGGTCATCTTAAACAACTGGTTTAAGACCTTCTTTGGGTACGAATCCTTGCGAAGTTCAATCACAACACGAACTTTGCCACGAGCACTTTCATCACGTAAATCACTAATTAAGATCTTTTTATCTTTATGTAGTTCGGCAATCTTCTCTATAAGTGTTGCTTTATTTACACCAAAGGGCATCTCGGTCACCACAATTTGACTGCGGCCTTTTTTGGTCTCCTCGATATTAGTAACTGCACGAATCGTCACACTGCCACGACCCGTTTGATAAGCTAACTTCATCGGCGTTCCGCCGTAGACGATTGCACCGGTTGGAAAATCAGGACCTTTGACGTGTACCAGCAAATCGTCGACCGTCGCGTCGGGGTTATCAATCAAGTGAATCGTAGCATCAACCAGCTCGCCAAGGTTATGCGGCGGAATACTCGTTGCCATACCGACCGCAATACCAATCTGGCCATTTAACAGTATGTTTGGTAACTTGGCAGGAAGAACGGTTGGCTCTCGCTCGGAACCATCGTAGTTATCGCGAAAATCAACCGTATCCTTGTCAAGATCGGTGAGTAGCTCATTGCCAGCTCGACCCAGTCGAGCTTCCGTATAACGAGAGGCGGCTGCAGGGTCACCGTCCATCGAGCCAAAGTTACCTTGTCCATCGACAAGCTTATAGCGCATCACCCAGTCCTGGGCGAGGCGAACCATGGAGTCGTAGATGGATGAGTCACCGTGAGGGTGATACTTACCCATAACATCACCGACGATACGGGCACTTTTTGAAAATTTGCTACCTGGGCGCAAATTTTGCTCACCCATCGAATACAAAATGCGACGGTGAACTGGCTTTAATCCATCACGGACGTCAGGCAAGGCTCGGTCAATGATAACGCTCATCGAATAACGCAGGAAACTGTCTTCCATAACGTCTTCGACGGTGCGCTTTTCAATCAAACGCGAATGCGTCTGTGGAGACTCTATAATAGTTCCATCATCTAGTATTGTTGTGTTTTTATCATCATCCATAATTAAATATCCAATTCTTCAACTTTAACAAATTTGGCACGGCTCTGGATGAAGGCTTTACGGAGGTCAACCTGGTCACCCATCAACTTCGTGAATATCGCATCGGCTTTCTCTGCGTCCTCTACCTTGACTTGAATTAGAACGCGATTCTCGGGATTCATGGTTGTTTCCCATAACTGGTCGGCATCCATTTCACCAAGACCCTTATAGCGTTGCAGCATGGTGATGCCAGCTTGTTTATTGCGATCAGTCGTTTCGTCAATCACGACACCCTTCGTCTTGCGATCAGCAATCAATTGGTCGACAATCGCGTCACGTTCTTCGTCGCTATAGGCATAGTATTTTTTTGTTCCGACCCGCATCAAGAATAGCGGGGGTTTCGCAAGATACACATAACCGCCGTCAACTACTTCTTTCATGTACCTAAATAGGAACGTCATCAGTAGCGTCGCAATGTGGCTACCGTCGACATCGGCATCGGTCATGATAACAATTCGGTGATAACGAAGACCGCTAATATCGAACTGGTCGCTAATGCCGACACCAAGAGCCTTAATCAGGCTGACGATTTCGTTATTTCCAAGCATACGATCAAGACGAGCTCGTTCAACGTTTAACACCTTACCGCGGAGTGGTAGGATAGCCTGTGTTCGACTGTCTCGTCCTGATTTAGCCGAGCCTCCAGCTGAATCACCCTCAACAATATATATTTCCGATTCGGAAGGATCTTTACTTGAACAATCAGATAACTTACCAGGTAGGCTCATGCCATCAAGTGCACCCTTGCGGATAACGTTATCTCGAGCAGCGCGAGCGGCTTTACGGGCTCTAGCCGCCAGAAGAGCTTTGCCAACAATTTTTTTTGCGACATTAGGATTTTCTTCGAGATAGTACGAGAAGTACTCGTTCATCACTTGTTCGACGTAGCGCCTCACTTCGGGATTACCAAGTTTGTTCTTTGTCTGGCCTTCAAACTGAGGATCTGGTAACTTAACAAGAATAATTGCCGTTAAGCCCTCACGAATGTCATCGCCACTAAGGTTGTCTTCTTTTTCCTTGAGCAACCCACTTTTGCGGGCATAGTCGTTAATGACACGGGTTAATGCCGAACGAAAACCGATGAGGTGCGTTCCACCATCGACAGTCAATACATTGTTTGCAAATGGCTTCACTATTTCAACGAAGGTCTCGTTGTATTGGACAGCCACCTCAACCATAGAGTCCTCCACTTGGCGTTCAACATAAAAAATGTCGTCAGTAACAACGTCTTTACCGACATTGAGGTGTTTAACGTAACTCTGGATTCCACCTTCGAAATAAAATGCTTCACGCTCTTTCGTGCGTTCATCTCGGACGCTGACATAAACACCCTTTGTTAAATACGCCTGGTGTCGAAGATAGTTAACGACCCATTTATAGTCAAATTCAATTGTTTCCTTAAAGATAGTCTCGTCGGGGTAAAATGTAATCGTCGTACCGGTTTTAGTTGACTTGCCGACAACAGCAATCTCTGCTTGGGGTATTCCTTTGGCGTATTCTTGGCGATAAAGCTTGTGGTCCTTGCGTACTTCTGCAATTAATTGGTTTGACAAAGCGTTAACAACGCTCGAACCTACACCGTGCAGACCGGAAGATACTTTATAGCCACCATTGCCAAACTTACCACCCGCATGAAGGACGGTTAAAACCGTCTCAAGCGCGCTCTTGCCTGTTTTAGCAATTTTATCGACTGGAATACCTCGCCCGTCATCGGATACGCTGACGCCACCGTCTTCGCGCAGCGTTACTTCGATTTTTGTGGCATAGCCCGCAATCGCCTCGTCAATTGAATTATCTGCAATTTCTTTAATAAGGTGGTGCAGGCCTTCATACCCCGTGCTACCTATATACATTCCCGGACGTTTACGAACAGGATCAAGACCTTCTAAGACCTGGATTTGAGACCCATCATAAGAACTATCAATTTTTTGTTTAACCACTACGAAGCTCCCTCGCTTGTTTTCAGACTAATATAACTATTTACAATAGTATCATTATAACGAACAAATTGTGTTCACTCAAGCTATTGCGCTGAACATATTTCTTATGCTAAAGTGGTGTACAAGAGGTAAACAAAAATAAAAAACCAATTATGTTTAGAAAAATAATCTCGAACATCACTTTTAGCCCCGCTCTCGTCGGCCAGCTTGGCTTTTATGCGAAAAGGTTACGCAAAGAAGAGACAACGCGCCGTCTCGGTCTTATATTTGTCTCCCTCGCATTAGTCGTTCAAGCACTAGCTGTATTCCAACCCCCTGAATCAGCCAATGCCTCAAACCAAAATGACTTTGTCTCAGGTGGCCTGGGATATGGCGCGAGTAAATCACTTAATAATTTTCTTGTGCCTTACGATGCTAATAGCAAAAACCTGCGTGACGTTATGAACTATACGGGCATTACCCGACAAGAAATCGCCTCTGCAAAATATACCTATTGGGCACCAGGCAAAACCCTGTCTTGGGGATACCAGTCGCGCTTTAGCGCTGCTCAAGGAGAGAAGACCGTAAACGTGACCGGAGCCTCCGGCAAAGCGATTACAACTGTCTATGCGCGTCCAATGACGCTTTACGGCTACAATAGTACCTCAAAAATTTACGGTTGGGTTGGTCAGTCACAAAAAATGGGCTGGTTCGCCATCATGCAATCCTGTGGCAACCTCGCCACGCTTAAAGTGCCAACGCCGCCAAAACCTACCCCTGTGGCACCGAAACCTACTCCGATAGTAACAAAAACTCCTATTCCTGCACCTACGCCTGCTCCTATGCCTACACCTAGTCCCACTCCTGTACCTACTCCTACTCCTAGTTCTGCCCCAACAATTGAAAAAATTGTCCAGTCCAAAATCGCCGTCAACGCCACTCAAGGACTAGTCAATGCCTCGACTGTTAGTGCAAATGCAAGCGATCAAGTTCGATACACGATTACAGCTCAAAATGATGGTAACGGTCAGTCAACCGTTAAACTGGAAGAGCCCCTTTCTGATGTCCTTGAATACGCGACACTCGTCGACAATGGTGGCGGCTCATTTAACACAACCACAAAAACGCTTGTCTGGCCGGATGTGACACTTGCACCGGGTACCAAAGCAGTTCGTACGTTTGCCATACGTGTCCTCGACACTATTCCCGCAACTGCTCAAGGGCTCAGTGACCCTTCATCGTATAACTGTGTTATGACTAACGTGTTTGGTAACGACGTCACGATTAGGGTCAACTGCGCCACACCAAAAGTTATCGAGCAAGCAGTCTCGGAGCTTCCAAAAACTGGCCCAACTGAAAACATAGCCTTTGCTGGCATTGTGTTTGCAGTTGCCACCTACTTTTACGCACGCACGCGCCAGGTAAAAAAAGAAGTTCGACTGATTCGTCGCAGCCTCAACACAGGAACGATATAAATAACAACAAGGTGGACCTATGACAAATACTCCAGAACAACTCAACAATGGACACGAAGCGGGCATTGAATCACAAAAGACCGCAGCCGAACAGCTCGAAAAGCTTTCTGATGCCCTGGAAAGTAATAGCGAGCACAACCCCGAAAGCGGAGAAAAAAGTGCAGAAAAAGCCCGTATTGAAGCCCTCGAAAATGCTATTAGCGTGGAGTCGGGCGGTAAAGAAAAAGCCATCAACAATCACGAACCATCGCCAGCTGTCCGTCGCGGAAGTATCAGTAAATCCCAAAAAGATGCCAGCTATAAACGAACTATGAAACAGGTTCAGGCTGAACTCTCTCCCAGTTCACGGGCCTTTAGCAAAGTGATTCATATAAAAGCCGTCGAAAAAGCCAGTGACGCTATAGGGTCAACCATCGCCCGGCCGGATGCAATGTTAGCAGGTGCGGTCAGCGCCTTTATCCTCACTCTCGGTCTTTACGTAATGGCAAAAACGCTTGGCTATCAGCTATCCGGGTTTGAAACAATTGGCGCATTTATCATCGGTTGGGTCTTTGGTGTCATTTATGACTACCTCCGGCTCATTATTACTGGCAAGAAATCGTAAGCTACGACCACGTCGTTAACGTAACTTTATTGAAACCCCATCATCATCTTGAGCTTGTTCGCCCCTAACATGAAACTTTTCGTCTGAAGAGGTCTCTGAGCGGGCAGGGTTTTTCAGATTGGTCATATTTGATTGCGCCCCAGGAGCCTCGTCTGAGCGCCCTATGTCCGAAGCTGAAGTTTGAGGTACGTCTGAAGCTGAAGTTGTCTTGGGTGGGCTCTGCGTTGGCGCAGCAGCGATTTGCTGTCGCTTAGCCAACCAATCATCCAGAAACGAAGAGTTACCGCTCGGCGCACCCGCAGCATTGCGGTTCAGTGCACCTGGCGTCGTGGCAGTTGCCCTATCCTGTTGCGCTTTTCGCATCGCATCAAGCTTTGTTTTTTTTGCAAGATCACCCGCACCGAGTCGAGCAAAAATCTCTTTCTCTACATGGGCGCGCGGTCGACCATACTTAGCAGCAGACAACTTTTTTAGGGCGTCACGAAGCTGTGGGCTAGGTTTTCCCATTGGGGGCAACAATGCCATACTAAACGCCGCCGACGGAACGTTATTGATCATAACCGACGCAATGGTTTGGAAATTTGGCAATTTCGTCAAATCTTCAGCATCAAATGTTGGCGCAAACTTTTTTTGCAAAATTTCGGCGTCAGTAATACCAATCCTGCCACTAATAACCGTTCCAATGTTACCGATGATTGCTTCCCGTATTTTATCGGTAAGTTGTGTCATGAATTGATTTGCCAGTACCAAGTTCAATCGATACTTACGTGCTTCGGATAAGATAGACTCAAAACTATCAGTGGCGAAGTTTTGAAACTCATCAACATACAGCGCAAAATCCCGACGCTGGTCTTCTGGCACATCGGCACGTCCCATAGCTGCCGCTTGAAATTTCATAACAAAGATCATACCAAGTAATTGCGAGTTGAGCTCACCCGTCCGACCCTTCGCCAGATTAACCAGCAGAATCTTATTGTTATCCATAACGTCTCGTAAATTAAAACCGCTCTTTGTCTGCCCGATCACGTTGCGCATCATCTCGTTAGACAAAAAGGCGCCGAACTTGCTGACAAACCAACCAAGCACCTCTGACTTGTTAGCGTCACTGGTTTGGGCCATTTCCTTGTTCCAAAAATCAAGTACTGTACGATCGGTGACGTACTTCAATTTTTCATCGGTAAACGACTGGTCATTAAAAACCTGTGGCACATCAATAAAGGTCGAGCCGCCAGGGTCGCTCATAATTGTCAAAGCTGCATTACGGAACCAGTGCTCGTAACGAGGCCCAATAATACCGGTATGTCCGGGATCGTAGAGCCGATAGAGCATCGCAATTGATTCTTGTATAAGAAAGTCACGCTGATCTTGGTTATCAAATTCAAACAGGTTGAGACCAATAGGATTCTCCATGTCGGCCGGGTTAAAGTAGATGACGTCTTCTACTCGCTCTTTGGGCACCATACCAAGCAGTTCGTCAACTGAATCGCCATGCGGATCGATAAAGGCAAACCCCTTCCCATCCATCATGTCTTGAAAGGCAAGATTTTCGAGAAGTTTTGATTTTCCGGTACCTGTCTGTCCAATCATATAAGTATGCCGACGACGATCGTTCGTACTCAGGCGAATCTCTTTTTTGATGCCACGGAACTCGTTATAGCCCAGCAAAAAGCCTTCATCCATGACCTGGGTTGGACCATCGACTTGCTTTGCCATTTGCCTTTGCACTTGCGACGTAGGAATACTATTTTGATCAGGCAAATGAAATAAGGTGGCAAGTTCGACGCTATTAAGTATGTTCTGCGTGACCGTCTGTGGGAAAAATCTAAAAATATAGGCCGTGACAAGTTCTTCAATATCTTTAGCGACGTTGAACTTAAATCCATTGTTAGTCGTTGAATCAAATAACGAAAAGGCCGCCACAACATTTTTAAGTAGCGCTTGTGACTGGGCTGCGGTGTTCGATGATACGACAACTCGAATTAGTACTTCGTAACCCGGATGTCTCGTTTTTTCTTCGATGGCTTCAACCAGCGACTGCTCAAGAGAAGAAAGCTGTTTATCTTCGGGTTTAGTATCACCATTTTCTGGTGGTTTCCAGAGTGCTTCCATAAGATCCTTTGCAACAATCATGCCACCAACGCCAGATTTTTTCTGACCCTTGTCTTTCTTTATCTTATTGGCAGCGTCTATGGAGTTTTTTGCCCAACCCTCACTGGCTGGCCGTAGCAATAATTGCACGGCAATACCGTCCTCTCGCTTAGCAGACGATAATGCGTTCAAAAGTGCCCGGGCTGCATCACGCTTTGACTCTTGATAGGTAGCGATGGGATAAACGAAATTCTTTTTAAGTGTAAATTCACCGCCAATCGTACCACTGAGCTTACCCGCCTGATTAAAGATATTCCTCTCTTCTACCCCTTCGAGTCGTGCCGAAGGATAGGCGGCCGAAATCGCTTGCTTAACAACCTCAATCAGGACCGTCGGAACAACTGCGTAATAATGTACCAGTCCTCCGTGCGCAACAATCTCTAATGAAAGATGGCGCTGACCATAGATTTTGCTTTTAAATCCTTTCGTCGCCGTACTAGCAATGATGTTATACATGACCTGGGCCTGGGAAAGAATTTCCTCGGTAACATCTCGCTCATCGCGCCCACCAGCCTCTAAATCATCACTTGATGGCGGGATGTGTATATACATCGACACCATCTTGAGACCACGTTCATAGTTCTTTGCTTCCCGTAATGTCTTCTTGTATTGAGAAAAAATAAAAACTCCGGCAACACCGATAAAAAGCAGAATAACGAACGAGGTAATAAGAAAAGTGATCATACGGGTCTTGTAGTTAGGATAGCCTTTTAAGCCTCACCCAGCTCCCTCCCATAGCGTTTCATCAAGTAATCCTTCTGCAACTGACTAACCGCCTTCTCTCGTCCGTAGGGGTTATCGCGGGTCTCCGACACAATCTTCTTAGCTTTTTCGACCCACTCTTTTTCGATAAGATCATCGTCACCTGCAACAATCGGCGTATCGCGCGCAATCGAAAGATCCACAACCGGTACGTCAGCCAGAACAGGCGTTGGCAGTATTGTAGTCAGTCGTCCACTGTTAGCGGGAACAATCGAAGGTGTAGTTGCCTGTTCTCGCTTCTCTGCACCAGTCTCAATGCCCCGCTCAGGCGTTGGCAGCACAGGGGCACGTTCAATGTTTGACCCATATTGGATAGGGGCTTGTTCGGGGCCAAGCTGAGGGGTTGAAGTCTCTGGTTCCATATCTGTAATTATAGCATAATGACAATAAGCTTATGCAAGAAAATTCAATTGATTCTTTTTGTGATATAAAGACATCCAATTACCGTAAAAAGTAACACGAGCATAAACTCGTATACACCGATGGAACCGACAGATTGAAGACCGATGAGCATAATCGGTGCAGCAGCAAGAACTGTTGAGTAGTAATAAGCTCTTTTAAAGGACACTGCTCGGAGTGGTTTCTTTACCGTAAAGGCCACGGCAAGATGGGACGTCGTACGACTGACACCATACAAAATATACGTTATTATGCCAAGAGCCGATAAGTAGCCGAAAATAAAAATGGCTAAAATTCCGAGAGGCCCAGCTGTAGCGGGGGCTGTCGTGTTAAGGATAACAGTCAGTAAACCGAGACTTACTGGGGTCATAATTGCTATTATTTTTTCTAACATTCTTGTGGTTACTATACCATTTGAAACGAAGAAATTAAAACAAGCCCGAGCGACAAATGTATATGTTCAAGATATAACAGGCACTCCTATGTAAAAATTTGAGTCGTTAACTTGAACCATCTGCCACTCCGGGCTGTTGTACTGACCGCTCCCAAAGGAGCATATGACCAGTACGCATACCATTTCCTCATTGTATTCCACCCTCTAGCTATCATGGATAGCTAGAAAATTGAGCACTCTGGTACTAAAGTATGCAGCTACACGCCATTTGGCGGAGCATCGGCAACGCCATCATCCAGTACCAAAGGTGCGTGTCCTGCTTACTGCAAGTCATTATTTATGTACTGTGTGTCGTTACCGACTGTCCGTCAAAACAGTGCGTCGGTTGCGGAATTGAATTGTTAAGGTAGTTTTTTGCTTTGTGTTTGTATGTGTAAAAGCTTGTTCTTACGATAGCATAAGCATTGTAAATGGTCAATGCAATCTTATATAATATTGCTGTATTTTACACCTTTATTGCAAACAAATATAATTTTTATAGATATGAATTGAAACATGTTGCTTTTATTATAACGATGTTAAAATCACTATGAAGTTTCTTAAAAAACAATTATGTGTTTAATTACCAGCGCTCGACGAGGTACCTTATTGTACTTAGTTATAAAATCGAGTCATGCCGGGCGAGAGATTGAACCGACGAAATACTACCCACAACAGTCTCGGCTTTCAGCGCCAGAACATACGGCAAGCTACCATTCTCCAAGTTAGCCTTGGCGTTCTGTACGCTTATTCGCTAGCCTTCCAACGTAACCTCTGCTTACCAAAATACGACAATCCTCGCACCACAACTTGTTGCAAGTAGTGCCTAAAAAATTTTTCATTAAAAAATCGTCTGATGTTTCTATAGCGATAACTACCTAACATACACTCGACGACCTACATGGGGAGCAAAAACGATCTTGCCGAACATGGATTAGTGCAGGTTCTTATCAATGCATCATTTGTCAGGATCGTTAGATGATGGCCCTGTTTCATTAGCCTACCATCACTATCATTAGCTTAATTTGTGCCCAAACGTAGATATTTTTGCTATAGGGCTAATTACTGCAGGCTTAACGCCTAACAGATAGCAAAATATGACTTGTCCACACGTAGTATTTTTTACTTAAGTATTTTGATAATTATCATTGACACAAGCGCTATGTCGTCATATTATAGGGGTAGCTTCTGAATAAAAAACTTATACAGAAGCCAAAAATAAACAGATATCCAAAAAACTCCAACTAAAACAACCGTTCCTCGCAGGCGGTTGTTTTATTTTTATATATTTGACTACATATGGCGTTCTACATAAAAAAGTTCGCTATATATAGCGAACTTTTAAACTGTATCGTTTTTGGTGGAGCTGCGGGGAATCGCACCCCGGTCCGAAAGGTAACTGATTATTTATCTACAAGTTTAGTTTGTCTTGGGTATTAACGACACCTGAAACTATAAGCCAAACACAACGTGTTTCATTTGTCGCGCAATAAAATTTTCCGAGACGGCGTTGCTGCCCACTGAATCGGTAAGTAACATGTATATAACGCCACGCTGCTCTATGTTACCTGAACAGCATGACGGCTAAAGGTTTTAAACTAAAGCTGGCGCAAAAGAAACTGGTTTGAACGCGTTAGCGATCGAGCCGAAGAATTCTTTTGCTGATGCAAGTTTGTTTGCAATTAAATTGTACAGGTTACGCCTGCGGTCGACTTGCAAAATAATCTGTTAAAATCCTTCCGTCGAAAGCTATAGTCAGCCCCAACGTAACAGAGTGAGTATAGCATAATTTGCACAGATACACCAGTCGTGGTTTACTTATATTACTTATGGTTGCCAGAGTTATGACAGTTGCGCCTATTGGTTTCGGTGGTTCAATCATCGAGGTTGAGAGTGACGCGACTAATGGGCTCCCCTCGTTGCAAATTGTTGGGTTAGGAAACAAAGCTATAGATGAAGCCAAAGAGAGGGTTCGTAGCGCCATCACCAACTCACTCCTTGATTACCCCAAGAAGCGTATTACTATCAATTTAGCCCCCGCTGAACTACCCAAAGACGGTGCTCACTATGATTTGCCTATCGCTCTCGCTATCCTTTGCGTTAGTGGCCAATTACAGCAAAAAGAGCTGGATGGCGCCGTCTTTGCTGGCGAGCTAGCCCTTGATGGCACACTACGGCCTATTAAGGGCGCTATAAACATCGCAGAGACCGCCAAAAGCAGTGGCTATGGGCGCATCTACCTTCCTGAGGGTAACGCCAAGCAAGCGAGCCTAATAGACGGCATCGAGATCGTAGCCGTGTCGTGCATTAAGGAACTATTTCTCCACTTAAAAGGAGAGGTGCCTATCGAACCCTACACAAAAAACATTCTTGAGACGATCGTCTCCCCTGTTACGTCCCCTGTCTTGGACGATGTCTACGGCCAAGAGCAGGCAAAGAGAGCTTTAATCATTGCAGCAGCAGGCCACCACAACATACTGCTCACGGGGTCACCTGGGGCTGGCAAAACAATGCTCGCTAAAGCCCTCGTTAATCTCTTGCCAGCACTAAGTTCTGCCGAACAGGTCGCTACCACAAAACTTCATAGCCTTGTCGGCGAGGCTGATGGCGAAATTATTAGCCGACGAGCCTTTCGCTCTCCCCACCATACGGCTAGTCGCATCTCAATCGTTGGTGGAGGTAATCGCCCCAAACCTGGCGAGATTAGTCTCGCCCATATGGGAGTTTTATTTTTGGACGAACTGCCAGAATACCCCCGGGCGACGCTTGAAGCCTTACGCCAACCCCTTGAGGACAAGAAAATTGTTGTAAGTCGCGCCAACGGACACGTCACCTTTCCAGCTGATTTTATGCTGGTGGCAACCATGAACCCCTGCCCGTGCGGCTATTACGGCGACAGCTCAAAAGAATGCTCCTGCACGAGCATGCAAATTTTAGCCTACCAAAAACGGCTGTCAGGTCCTTTGCTCGATCGAATCGATCTTGTCGTCCATGTTTCGCGCGTGCCTAATGAGACATTATTAAATATGAAGTCGTTAAATAATTTACAACACTTACTTGCCGTAGACATGATTAAAACAGCAGTTAGTGCTCAGCGTCACAGATACAAAAGTAGCGACAAATACAACGCTTCAATCGCCAGCAACGAGACTATCAAGCACGCGCCTCTCAGCGATGACGCCAAAAAACTCCTAACACAAGCCGCGGAACGCCTAGCGTTGAGTGCCCGAAGTTACTTTAAAGTTATTAAAGTCGCCCGCACTATCGCCGATCTGGCTGGCGAAAAAGACGTTTCGGTGGCCCATATTAGTGAGGCACTCCAATACCGCAGTTGATGGGGTTGAAGTATAAGTCCATATCTGGTAGAATAGCTACCGAGTAAACCCTCAAATGTTGCATACTTGCAAAGGAGATCAACGATCAGTAAATCAATTCGTATCAACGAAGCAATTCGTGCAGAACAGTTACGTGTTATTGGACCTACCGGAGACCAACTTGGAATCCTCAGTCGCAGCGAAGCACTTAAAATAGCTGAAGATGCAGGAGTTGATCTTGTTGAGATCTCACCTAACGCCGATCCACCTGTAGTGAAAGTCGTCGACTGGGGTAAATATCAATACCAGAAGATGAAAGAGCTACAAAAAAGCCGCAAAAACGCCAAGACCGTCGAGTTAAAGCAAATGCGTATGGGCCTGAAAATTGGCGCCAACGACCTGGAAATCAAACTTCGCAAGATTCGCGAATTCCTGGCTGTCGGACACAAGGTAAAGATTCTTATTTTCTTCCGTGGGCGCGAGATGGCTCACCAAGACCTAGGATACGTGATGATTGAACGGATTGCCGCTCAACTCGAAGAAGATGCAATACTTGAGCAAAAGCCTCAGATGGCCGGTCGCAATCTGAGCATAGTAGTAAGGAGTAAATAATGCCAAAGTTAAAGACCCACAAAGGAACTGCCAAGCGTATCAAGGTTACCAGTACTGGTAAATTGACCCGCCGTCGTGCATTTGGCGGCCACATGCTTGCCAAAAAGAGCAAGAGCCGTAAGCGAAATATTAACACCACTGCATTTGTTACAGGTGCAATGGCTAAAAACGTCAGACGAGCGTTAGGAATTTAATTATGCGAGTAAAAAGAGGCGTCACAGCCCGTGCCAAGCACAAAAAGATTTTAAAACTAGCCAAGGGTATGCAACACAACCGTACCAGGTCATACCGTCTTGCCAAACAAGCCGTTATCCGCGCGTTGCAATACGCCTACCGCGACCGTCGCAACCGCAAGCGTGACCTTCGTGGTCTCTGGATCACTCGAATTAACGCTGCTGCGCGTGAGCTTGGCACAACCTACGGTAAATTTATCGCAGGACTTAAGGCTTCAAACATCGAGCTTGACCGTAAAGTACTGTCTGAATTAGCCGTTAGTGAGCCAAAGGCTTTCGCGGACATCGTTAAATCGACAAAAATCTAGATTTCTCGAGACGTATTTACACCTTACACTAAAAATAATCGCTTTCCGGAAGGAGAGCGATTATTTTAGTAGGCAGTACATCGATAAGCCGGGTTCTGTCGAGGATGATCATCTATCTAGCCTTATAGTTGCCTAAAAGGTCAAGCGGATATCGACCTGCGGACGGGACGCCCTTTAATGCAAATCTCCTTGCAGCTGGCAGGGTTTACCTCCACGCCATGTCACCATGGAATGCTGTGAGCTCTTACCTCACTCGTTTCATCTTTGCCCGATAAATCGGGTAGTTTCGTTTCTGTGGCACTTTCCCTAGAGTCACCTCCGGTCGCCGTTAGCGACTGCCATACCCTATGCTGCCCGGACTTTCCTCTCGTACCTTGAGGTACAAGCGATCACCTAATGAACTGCCTGTATGTAGTATATCAAATTACGGCGCTATCGTTTTGATGTTCGTCGAGAAGCTCATTAACCAACGCATCAGCAAACAAATTCAGCTCACGTGGTACATGCGTAAACGTCACTTTCTCAAACTTATCAATCAGCGAACGAATCCGCTCATTGATTGGCCACAGCTCCCGATTCTTAATTTTATAAAGACCTTTCATCTGATTTACGACAAGCATGCTGTCAATACGGAACTCGATGGCGGTGATTCCTCTTTTAAAAGCACACTCCAAACCCAGTTGAACCCCATGATACTCGGCCTGATTGTTTGTTGTTATGCCTAAATAAACACCCCCTTGATCTAGAATATCTAACTGTTGGTTCATAACGACAAACGCGGCGGCAGACGGACCAGGATTTCCTCTCGATCCGCCGTCAGAATAAATGATCGCTGATGGAGCTGTAGTTGTACTGTTTACGTCAGCTGATCGGTGACCTGGAACGACTTCGGGCAATAGTTTTTCTGCGGCGTACTGCCCCAACAGAAGTTGAGCACTGTCCCGCAGCTCATTTGGTTGTATTTCAGACAACTCTTTCCATTCATAAGCGTCGTAGCTGCGACCAAGAGCTACAGGCTCGTTAATGGTCACCCCGCCCACAGTATATGCAATCAAAATATGCTGCACGTCACCTTCCTCGCGGCTAATCATTGAAATCACATCTGTTAGTTGTACTATCTTAACATGGAGCCCCGTTTGGCCTAGCACGTGTCGCCTCAGCCCATCCTCGGGTTGTTCGCCACGCTCTAGTGTGCCGCCAGGCAACTCATACTTACCTACTATCGTGGGACGCCCCTGACAACGGCGCAGAAGCAACGTCTTACCGTCAGTTTGGATAATAGCCTGAACAACGACTCTTTGTTTCATCAATGCGGTATGCTTTCTATGTTTGAGTTATTTCTTTATACTCAGTTTACCATTCCGGTAATGCTTTGACGACCTGCATAGTCATCACATTACTTTAATCACGACACGGAAAAGTCCTGAGGTCTTACTTTCGGCGCTAGATATTCCCGCCGTAAAGCAAGGTGGGTACCCGCAAAACACTTCAAAAGAAATGAATCATTAGAGTTCCCTATCTATACGATATTCAGGAAAATCATTCGCGCCTCGGTTAACCCCAGGACACTATCTATTATATCATTTCACCCAATAAAGATTCGCCCAAAGACCACAAGAAAGAAGTTAGTAGCGGCTCGCATAAAGACGCCCAACGAGGGGCCCGCGAGCAATATAACCGCAAACACAACCACGATGCCATAGCGTTCGATCGTCTCCATCCCCCGTCTGATAAACTCTGGCGCCAGTGCATATAGTACACGCGATCCGTCCAGTGGTGGGAGCGGAATCATGTTAAAAATAAAAAAACCAAGATTTACAAAAATAGTCGTTTGCAAGATCTGATAGCCGATACTGTCACTCGACACGCCAACTACCACTCCAATACCGAATGAAACAAAAGCGATAATAAGGTTCGTTAGCGGGCCAGCCAAGGCAACCAGCGCCGCGCCCCATTCGCCCCAGCGTACATTTTGGGGGTTAAATGGGACTGGTTTGGCACCACCAAAAATTGGAAAGTTTAAAATTGCCAGGGTTACAGGCAGAATGATAGTTAAAAATGGGTCAATATGTTTAATAGGATTAAGAGTAAGTCTACCCTGGGCCTTGGCGGTATCATCACCCAACCAATAACTCGTGAAAGCGTGCATCGCCTCGTGGAGCGTCATCGACAACAAGATAACGACTATGACAATTGCAATATATAAAATATCAATATTCATTAGGACTTATTATACCAGTCTCCCTGCTATTTTTAATACCCAACAGTGTACTGTCCTTGACTCACCAAGGAAAAAACGCTATACTGGCAAAGATTGTTAAAAATAACTGGAATTAAACATTATGGCAGCACGCTGTGAACTAACTGGAAAAGGCAAACAATTCGGCCACAATGT
>JAYTAD010000057.1:0-5290 GCA_043737705.1 Candidatus Saccharimonadota bacterium
AATATGCTTCGGTGTCACTTTGGCGGACTTCGTGTGTCCGATCACGGCCTTGCTCAGGTTCTTACCCTCACCATATGCCACTTGTACTGCAGTATAGCCATCGGTATCGACGGTCTTTACCTGAGTCACAGTTACAGGGCCAGCTTGAATCAACGTTACAGGAATTGCAACGCCGCTCTCGCTAATGATTTGGGTCATACCAATTTTGGTACCGAGAAGTGCTTTCATTTGCCTTCAACTCCCACTTAAAATTCTTGGTTGAAGGCAGTATCCATATCTGTTGGACTTACCAATTAACCAAGAATTATTTACTATTTCGTAATAAGTTACCGTCTAACAGTAGCATACTATCTGTTAAAGGTCAATTCTATGGTGTATGAAATTAACTGTAATTTCACATTTAATGCTTGTGTTTATCGGTCTTTTTCGTCATACTGTTGTCAGACAAGTTATTTACTTAGGAGTTATATGGCCATTACAAAAAAACTAGGCACTAAAAAGACAATTGGCAAAGTTAAGTCACCAGTTAAAAAATCCGTGACAAAAAAATCTTATCTAAAAAAGATTAGACCAATGAGGTCATTTAAAATTAGCCCAGCCGATCAACCTTTCTTGACAATAAGCGTCACCAAGCAAACTATATACTGGTCAATCCTATTGGGCTTTATTATGGCTATGCAGTTATGGATTCTTAAGGTTCAACTGGAAATTGTCGAAATAACTGATAGTATTACTGCACTGCAGTAAAAGCTCAAATTTCATAAATAAATAACCTCGCAAACAGCGAGGTTATTTATTATGCAGGGTTTAAGCTACATGCGGATCTCTGCGTCCACACCAGCTGGAAGGCTGAGGTTCTGCAGGCTGTCGATTGTTTTTGGCGTGGCATTAGTAATGTCGATAAGGCGTTTATGTATACGCATCTCGAAGGCTTCACCACCCTTTTTGTAAACGTGTGGTGATTTAACCACAGTAAACATGCTACGTCGCGTTGGTAGTGGCACTGGGCCAGCAATACTAGCACCAGTACGAATAGCCGTGTCAATAATTTGTTTTGCCGATTGGTCGATGACTTTGTGGTCATAGGCTTTGAGGCGAATGCGGATACGAAGTCCCGCTTCTTTTGTTTCTGCCATGAGTGTTAGCTCCCTTTATGTGCCATGTCGTAACCTCTGACGGGGTGTGTAGTTACCGCCCGAGTTCTCGACATAATTAATATTACATTGGCCATTATAACAGACATAGAGGTCATTTGCAAAAGCGGTTAATGATGCTATAATCGTATGGTCAGAAGTTTTCTTGGACAGCAATGTTTCACGAGAATGGAAGATTTATGTCTAATACACGAATACGTGAAGTCGGTGTGCTGCTTGATAATGCATCACTCAGAATAATCACCGATTACGAGATTAGTCGTGGAGAGAAACTCGGTGACTTCGATATGGTACTCCAGCGCCTACAAGAGCTTAATGGTTATATGCATAACCGCTCGGAGTTCATGAAGCTAGAGGAAACGACACGTTTTAAATCAATGGACGCTGCAGGCGTCCTTGCCCGAACCGGCTACCTCTGACCCAAACTCCCCCGCTAACTATCGTTGAGTGAAACCCCTAAAGGTTCCTCCGAGAGCTAGCGGGGTTTTCGCTGTAAAGACTATCCTTGACTTATAATGTCTGTTGTGGTATAACTATTTACAACTTCGTAAGTAGTTTTGTACTCCGAAGTACCTTCAAAAGTAGTGATCGAGTTGACCAGGAGGAAACAAAATGATTGTTTCAACGATTAAGCCGGCTTCGGAAGAAGACCAGCTGCTTGCAACTGCTCGGACCGAAACCAGCTGGAACGTGCTCGACGTCTTTCTGGCCTCGCGTCGCGAGGCCATCGATGACGCCAAACGCCGCGTCACCAGCTAGGTCTTTTGTCAGGCCGCGATTGCCTATGCTAGTCATATCGCGGCCTGACAGCAGCCTCCGCCCCAACTCTCACTATTTTTTATCGCTCCATAGATACACGTCTATGCTGATGAGTCTCTCTGACGGACCTAGCCGTCAGACACAAGACGAAAGCGACAATTCAAAAACTCCCCATAGCGGGGAGTTTTTGATTACACGAGTGTGGTAACTAGATTATTTTATAATCTTAGTAACGACACCAGCACCAACGGTCTTACCACCTTCGCGAATAGCGAAGTTGAGGCCTTGTTCCATTGCAATAGGTGCAAGAAGTTTAACCTTGAAAGTAAGGGTATCGCCAGGGATAACCAGCTCTTTGTCAGCAGGAAGTTCAACTTCACCAGTTACGTCAGTTGTACGGAAGTAAAACTGAGGTTTGTAACCCTTGCTAAATGGTGTGTGTCGGCCACCTTCTTCCTTTTTAAGGATGTAGACTTCAGCGTCAAACTCGGTGTGTGGAGTAATTGAACCTGGCTTAGCAAGAACTTGTCCGCGTTCAACTTGTTCGCGCTCAATACCGCGAAGAAGAATACCAGCGTTGTCGCCAGCTTGACCTTGGTTAAGGTTTTTCTTGAAAGCTTCAATACCAGTGACGGTCGATGTTTGTGATTTGTGGATACCAACGATTTCAACTGGGTCGTTAATTTTAACAATACCCTGTTCGATACGACCAGTCGCAACGGTTCCACGACCTTTGATCGAGAAAACATCTTCAATTGGCATAAGGAATGGCTTGTCGAGGTCACGAACTGGTTCTGGAACGTAGCTGTCAAGAGCTTCAACGAGTTCCATAATAGCGTCTTCTGAAGCACTGTCGCCTTCGAGGGCTTTAGTGGCAGAACCCTTGATGATAGGAGCATCTTCGTCAAAACCGTTCTTAGCAAGAAGTTCACGAATGTCCATCTCGACAAGTTCAACGAGTTCTGAGTCGGCAAGGTCCATCTTGTTAAGGAAAACAAGGATCTTTGGCACACCAACTTGCTTTGCAAGCAGAACGTGCTCACGAGTTTGTGGAAGTGGTCCATCGTTTGCAGCTACAACCAAGATTGCGCCGTCAATTTGGGCAGCACCGGTAATCATGTTTTTGACGTAGTCGGCGTGACCTGGCATGTCGACGTGGGCGTAGTGACGATTAGCTGATTCATACTCTTGGTGTGAAGATGCAATCGTAATACCACGTGCACGCTCTTCTGGAGCGTTGTCGATTTGGTCGTAAGCAACAGCCTTGTTAACTGTGCTGGGAAGACGCTTCGCAAGAACAGCGGTAATAGCTGCTGTTAGTGTTGTCTTGCCATGGTCGACGTGACCCATAGTTCCGACATTTACGTGAGGCTTGGTTCGGTCGAAATCTGCCATTTGATTATTTCTCCTTTAATTATTTTTCGCACAAGAGCAATAGGGTCTTATGACGTATGTCGATATTATACAGAATTATATCCGTAAGGTAAAGGTCTTTTTGCCCATTTGTCGTACAAGTACATGTCTGTTGTAAACTATCGAAGGCTTAGTGCGGTCGCTGCCATTTTCTGAATACCATTAATAAACATCAATAGCCATCCATATAAAAAGGTATACATTGTGAACTCAACGGTCAATAAAGTGATTGAGCCCACGATTAAAAACAGCACATAGCAGAGGGTCGCAATCAGCACCACCCCATAGCTGTACAAGTAAAATTCTCGTGAAAATATGGGCAAGAAACTTCGTGTCACAGCACAGAGAAATAAAAATGTAAAAAACATCGAATAACCAAAAATATTATGGAATGCTGGAAACGTATCAAACGGAAATATCGCCAGTCCTATCAAGCAAATTGTAATAATGTTAAACGAACGACCAATTATCATCTTTGCTCGAGGTAGATCGACGCCTTCGATGGCCGAAAAACGCGAAATAGTGTCGGTCAACGCCAGCCCCAACGCGCCGAATATCATTGCCGAGACAAGTAGTGCCGTATTAAAAATTAAAGCCGACAGCATACCACCTTCACCTAATCGACTAAAATGCCAGTTCATCCAACGAGTATCTGTCGTTAAAAGTCCACTCAACAACGCACCCAGTAACATCGTACCAAAAAATAAATACGCCAGACCTAAACCATGCGACCAAAGATGCGCCCTCATATTCAATAGTGTACCGTTATATGTTAAATATTAAAATAGGCCAGCCCACATCTGTGGCACTGGCCTATTTTTACACCATCATTCAAGTATTACTTACTTGAGCGTTTTTCAACAATCTCTTGAGCAACGTTTGGCGGTACTTCTTCGTACTGCGCTAGTTCCATTGAACTGGCGGCTCGGCCTTGGCTCATCGAACGCAGGTCGCTGGTGTAGCCGAACATCATTGCCAGTGGCACAATGGCTTTAATAAGCTTGGCACCAGCACTTAAATCTTCCATTGATTCTATCCGTCCACGACGAGAGTTAAGGTCGCCAATAACGTCGCCCATGAACTCTTCTGGCGTGGTGGCTTCGACGCGCATAACTGGCTCAAGTAGGATTGGCTTGGCTTGACGAATACCCTCGCGGGCTGCAATTGCACCGGCCAACTTAAAGGCCAGTTCACTAGAGTCAACGTCGTGGTAGCTACCGTCGTGGAGGGTTGCTTTAATGTCAACAACTGGATATCCGGCAATCACACCGCCCTCAAGCGTTTCACGAATACCAGCCTCAACCGGCTTGATGTATTCTTTTGGCACAACGCCACCTTTGATGGCATCGATGAACTCAAAGCCTTTACCGACTTCATTTGGCTCAAACCTAACCCATACGTCACCGTATTGACCACGTCCACCAGATTGCTTGGCGTGCTTGCCTTGTACATCGGAAGTACCCTTAATAGATTCACGGAAGGCAACCTGAGGTTCGCCAATGTTAGCTTCGACGCTAAACTCGCGGCGCATACGATCAATCAAAATATCAAGGTGAAGCTCACCCATTCCTGACATAATCGTCTGGCCTGTTTCGTCATCGGTGTGTACGCGGAAGGTTGGGTCTTCCTCAGCCAAACGTTGCAAAGCTACGCCCATTTTTTCCTGGTCAGCTTTGGTTTTTGGCTCAACTGCAATTGATACTGGTGGGTCTGGGAAGGTAATGCTTTCCAATGTAATTGGGTGGGCCAGCTCAGACAGAGTATGTCCAGTAAAGGTCGACTTCAGGCCGACAACTGCCGCGATATCACCCGCACCGATTGACTCAATGTCTTCACGCTTGTCAGCATGCATACGAACGATACGTCCGATGCGCTCTTTGTTACCGGTAGTGGTGTTAAGGACGTATGATCCAGCTGTTAGCTTACCGCTGTAGACACGAACAAAAATCAACTTACCTACAAAG
>JAYTAD010000058.1:0-3231 GCA_043737705.1 Candidatus Saccharimonadota bacterium
CGAAATTCGTATTCATACAGAGTCTGCAATGCAACGATGCGGCCAAGGTGACGGTTGGATGCCATAGCGTTTTAATTCTTTCTTTGATTTATAGTTTTAAGGTAAGTGCAAATAATTATTTTGCGAGTGCTTTGCCGGTCTCTTTGCGAGTCGTGCGGGCTTTGACAGGTGATTTTGCGTTGACACGACGAGCTAGCTCAAGGCGCAGGTGACTGCGGCGTAAGCCAGTTTTTCGTGGACTGCTTTGTTTTTTCGGTTGTCCCATGGAAAGAACTCCTTTATAGGTTATTTATTAAAACTTATCTGTCATTATAACGGATAACTAACGGTTACTCAAGTATTTATGGTTAAACTATTGACAATAGTTAGCATTAGTGGTATGATGTTCTTATGAATAAGCAGATAGAAGCAATTACCTACGACAAGCCTGAAACTAAGAAGCCTAACTACACCGTACGACGCGGTGTTGCGATTGCTGGCATAGCACTCGCCGGCCTTGGTATAACCAAAGGAATAGAGCTAACGGGATCTACCGTTGAAAATCTGACACGTGAAACTTATATCGACTCTGAAGTTATTAGTATCCCACAAGATGGAAATATAATAAGTAGCGCGCAAGAAGCTGTTCGAGATATGGCTATTGAAAATAGCCTTGATTTGTCAAAAATTTCGTTAGATCAAGTTATTTACCAAAGTCAGTCCGTGGCAGATAGTGACAAGCGCGTCACCCAGCCAGGCGACTCATTTATCGTTACACTCTCGGAAGTAACAAGCGGATACAAAATATCCGTTGACCCCGCCGGACTCCCTAGTCTTACTAAATAATCGTCAAACAACGATATTCAATAGCCGACCAGGCACATAAATGATCTTGGTCGGTTTTTTGTTGCCCACAAAAGCAACCACGTGCTCGTGAGTCAGCGCAAGTTCGGTGATAGTGGCTTCATCGGCGTCGGTTGCGACTTCGAGTTTGGCTCGCAGCTTACCGTTTACCTGGACAATCACCGTGATGGTCTGGCTGGTAATCAGGCTATCGTTCCACGTTGGCCATAGCCTGTCTTGGACGAGTCCCGTTGCGCCCAGTTCACGACTCAATTCCTCGGCAATGTGTGGCGCAAACGGCGCAATTAATTGCGCCAGGGTCAACAGCGCTTCGCGCCACGTCTCGTCCGAAAAGCCATCGACTTTAAGTTTGTAGAGTTCGTTGGTATATTCCATCAGGGCTGAAATGGCCGTATTAAAACTCAAGCGATGAAAATCTTCGGTCACCTTGCGAGTTGTTTTGTGTTGGGCGCGACGAACCGCCGTGTCGTTACCCGTGAACGACTTGTCGGCCTCGAGATATTGTTGGGTTAAGACCCATACACGGTTCAAGAAACGATAGATGCCGGCGATGCCACGAGAATCCCAAGGAGCGTCAAGCTCAACTGGACCCATGAAGAGCACGTAGGTACGCAGGGCGTCGGCGCCATAACCTTGATCGATAATATCGAGTGGGTCAATTACATTACCCTTGCTTTTGCTCATCTTGGTACCATCTTCGGCGTTAATATAGCCGTGATAAACGAGCTTTTTAACCGGCTCTTTGAAGTTCGTCAGCCCCATGTCGTTAAAAACATGCGTCCAAAAACGAACGTACAACAAATGAGCGACGGCGTGATCGCCACCGATATAATAATCGACGGGTGCCCAATAATTAACCGTGTCTGGATTCCAGGCCCGTTCATTGTTGTGCGGGTCAGTGTAACGCAGCAAGTACCAGCTGCTACAGGCGTAGCCGTCCATGGTGTCGGTCTCGCGAACAGCCGGACCACTACAGGTTGGACAGGTCGTGTTGACCCACGATTCAACTCCGGCCAAAGCTGATTTGCCATCGCCTTTTGGCGCGTAATCTAGGACATCCGGCAGGACAACGGGTAATTGGTCTTCGGGGACGGCTACAGCACCGTGTTCTTGACAATGAATAATAGGAATTGGCGCGCCCCAGTAGCGTTGACGACTGATTAGCCAATCACGCATCTTGTAGGTCGTCTGAGTGCGCCCGGTGCCCTCTTGCTCCATCCAGGCCACAATCTCTTCACGAGCCTCACTAGAGGGCATACCGTCAAAGACGCCGGAATTGATTAGAGGACCTTCGCCGTGATAAATCTTGGACTCGCTGGTATCAGAAGTAGGTTTTTCGATTACCTCAATCACCGGCAAATTGTATTTTTCAGCAAAAGCCAGGTCGCGCTCGTCGTGAGCCGGCACCGCCATGACCGCTCCTGTGCCATACCCAATCAAAACATAGTCGGCAATCCAAATAGGAACTTTTTCGCCGTTGGCCGGGTTGATGGCATAACTGCCCGTGAAAACACCAGTTTTTTCACGTGTGTCATTCATGCGTTCGATTTCTGATTTCTTAACGGCTGATTTGATATAGTCATCAATCCGTTCTTTGTGTTCGCTTGTTGCCAATTGGCTAACCAGAGTATGCTCGGGTGCCAACACGACAAATGTCGCGCCAAACAAGGTATCGGGGCGCGTCGAAAATACGCTAATCACAACTTCACGGTTATCAATCCTAAATTCAATCTCGGCACCTTGGGATTTTCCAATCCAGTTAGTCTGGGCGGTTTTGATTTTTTGTGGCCAGTCGAGACCTGGTATTTCATCAAGTAATGCATCGGCGTAGTTGGTAATCTTAAAAAACCATTGCTTCATCGACTTTTTTTCAACCACGCTACCACAACGCCAACAGCGGCCACCTTCAACCTGTTCATTGGCTAGCACGGTCTTATCGACTGGACACCACCACTGCAAACTCTCTTTTTGATAGGCCAGACCGCGTTCGAAGAATTTTGTAAAAACCCACTGTGTCCACTTGTAATACTCGGGGTCACTGGTACTCAGCTCGCGCGACCAATCGAAACTCACGCCCATGCGCTTGAATTGTTTTTTAAAGTTAGCAATATTCTCGGCCGTCACGACGGCTGGAGCGGTCCCCGTTTTGATAGCGTAATTCTCAGCCGGAAGGCCGAAGGTATCCCAGCCCATCGGATTAAGAACATTCTTGCCGTGCTGGCGGTGAAAGCGCGCAATGGCATCGACAATAGTGTAGCTAAAGGCATGTCCAGTGTGCATGCCCGCACCGCTTGGATACGGAAACATCCCGGCGACATAGAGCTTTTGTTTACTAGAATCGACACTTACTTCATTAACGCGCTGATCTTCCCAGACGGATTGCCACTT
>JAYTAD010000059.1:0-9439 GCA_043737705.1 Candidatus Saccharimonadota bacterium
TGATTGTATAAAGCATTGACATTATGACGCTTTTGTGATAAATTCATAACATCAGTTGTCCAAGGTGTGAGGACCCAGGATGGCGGAGGATCGTTAACAAGTCAGATCATTACAGTGCATGTCTGTGAGATCTTGATTACGAAGGCAGCACCCTGGCGACAACCGCCGCTAGAGTGCTGCCTTTGCAGTAAGATACAATCGAGCTTTACGGCTCTTTTATCACAAGACACGCTAAAGTATAGTTAAATTAATTTCGCTCTCTTTAGGGCCGACGTTCTGCTGATTATTTGTCGGTGGAACGTTGGCCCTTAAACGGGGATACAACCTTTCGGGAATACTTTCCGATTGAATGTCCCTCAGAAAGGGAGATCGAAATGTCAACCCAAGATGAGAAAGCTGTGGCCGACGTCCTTGATGGCGCCGAACAGCAGATCATGGTTCTCTTCAGGAAGAACGCTCAGGATTTGCGAGAAGCGGTCAACAACTACAACGAACTCGCTCAGACCAGCGCGGCCAAGGAAAGCGCCAATACCGCTCTCCTGACCAAGCTGCGAGGCGAGATCGACGTGGCGCTCACCGCACACACCCCTATCGCGACAGCCCTCAACAACGGCGAACAGGTCAGTCCTGTCGCAGTCGAAGAGGCAGTTGCCGCAACCGAGGTAGCAAAGCAGAGCGAGCTCGAGTGGAAGGCGAAGGTCAATCGGACCCTCGACGACCACGAAGAGCGTATCACCAACCTGGAAGGCAAGGACAAGGTTCCGACGTTGGCACCCGTGCCAGTGGCTGAGCCGACACCCGAGCCCAAGATTGTCACGGCCGAGCCGAAGAAGTCCGAAGAGAAGGCCTCCGCAGTCGCGGTTGTCGAGCAGAAGCTCGATGACCGTCCTGCAACGGAGGTCCGCTACGTCAACCTCAACCCCAAAACTTGGGGCGGGCTGGCATGGGCACTGGCAGCCGCCGGCTTCATCGTCGGTGGCATCATCGTCCTGAACATCTGGGGAGGTTTCTTCCCGGGTGTTCCCGACGCCATCCAGTGGGTTCGCTGGCTGACATTGCTGTTGATCCCCGTGTTCGGCTTGTTCGCAGGCGGCGCACTTGGATCGTACATCGAGTCGCAACAGCAGCCTGCAAGGGAAACAACTGTGGCCTAGCCACAAGGGCGTGTAGGAGCCTAGTTCTCCTCTATGTCGTTCAGTCGACGCACGTCCACGAATCACAACCGGGAAGGCCTCGGTGTGAGCATGCCCCAAAAGGGCAGGGAGGAGGTTCCCTATCATGGGGAACTCTCGCGGTTGGCTCTCCGGGGCCATAATTTCCGGCGGCACGATTGTCGTCGGAATCATGACGCTCGTTTTGGTGACCTTGTTCACCACAGCGGGTCAGTCGACCCCGGCGTCCGCTCTCAAAGCGACGCCAACTGCAACTGCAACCGCAACGGCCACAGCGACCACGGCTACCTGTGACAAGAAATTTGTCCAGGTAGCTGGCGACAACGCGAGTAATCGCGTCGACGCCGACTTCGCCACGAAATACGCTGCGGCTACCGCCTCAGCGAACAATGTGGCGGCGGCCCAAAAGAGGGTGCTGCTTGAAAACAGCGCCAACAACGGCCAGCGTTTGGCTATCTGGTCCAATGCGTTCGGGTTGTACTCCAACCCGAACGACTGGAAACCACTTGTAAACGGCAACTGCCTCTCGTCAGAGGGACAGGCGCTGTACTACAGGCTCGAAGGCACGCTCTCTGCAAAGGGAGTCAAATTCGAAGAAGGTCAGGCGCCAGCCGCATCCTTGAACACCGGTGTTAACCGTGGCACATACGGTGTCTCGACTACTCCTGGTATTAGCGGCAACACGAAGGCCGTCAAGGTTACGCTGTCCGACGGCTCGTTCGTCACTATCTTGGTACGCTGCGGTAACGTAGTGTTCCCAGGTAAGCCGAACCTGCCGGAAGTTCCGACAGATCAGCCGCCGACGCCGAAGCCGACTCCGACTCCTACCCCGACGCCAACCCCTACCCCGAAGGTATGTCCCCCGGATATGCCCCACGGAACTTGGCCAGTCTGCAAGGACTCACCGAGTAAGGACCCGGCAGCTCAGGGCAACGCCCCAGTTGGTGGAGGCACGAACCTGGACCCCGGTCCCGGTGCGTACATTCCGCCAGCTTCGATGGTACGGCCCCCAGCCGCACCACGCGTTAACCCCGCACCGCCTGTTGCACCGTCCGGTACAACAACGTCACCGCCACCGGTCGGATCAACTCCTGATCCAGCACCGGCCCCTACGCCGGAACCGGCCGCTCCGGTACCATCGGCTCCCGCCACCGGCACCTCGTGTGCCCCTGGTATTACCGTCTGCTGAAAATCCGAGTGGGTGCGCAGCCTTAAAAACTGCGCACCCACTCGGACAGCTATACTTTAGCACTATCACCGAGGAATCCTCTCTGCTTGAACGCCTCGCGTTCGCATGAGTCGATTCCTCGTGAGTCATTTTGACTCGACATGCACATTGTAATGATCTGATTTGTTCCTTTAACAAATAGGCAAACACTATAACAATTATTATTTAATTTATTAATGTTTGATTCTCTCTGCGAGACGAATCAAGAAAAGGAGAATATTATGAGCAAACTAAGTTCACTTATACGACGCGCCCCTAGGCGCACCACTGCGGTCCTAGCAATCGTTGCTGCTGTTGTCGTTGTTCCAGCTACCCTATTTGCATGGGGACCAGTTCGTCCAACATACACAATCGACAGCCCTGCTGATCACATCACATTCAACTCGATCACCAACAACCCAAATATTGGCGACGAGCGTAACTTCGTCGGTATCCGCGAAAGCGGTACAACCAACCAATGGTCAGACGACATGACCGTCGTAAAAGACAAGGCGTACACCGTTCGTATGTATGTCCACAATAACGCTGCTTCAAGTCTTAATCTTGTCGCCGAGAACGTGACAGCCAAGTTTAACTTGCCAACAACAACCGGCAAATCTATCCAGGTTAACGGTTTCTTGAGCGCAAGCAACGCAACGCCAACTGAAGTTTACGACCACGCAATCTTCAGCAGCACCGAGGACTTTAACCTTGCCTACACCAGCGGAAGCCTAAAATTTGAGAATAACTCATTTGGCGCAGCTGGCACTACTCTTCCTGAGAGTATTTTCACCAGCGCCGGTGCAAAACTTGGTTATGACAAGCTTGATGGCCGCATTCCTGGTTGTTTCCAGTACGCTGGTTACGTTACTTTTCAGGTAAAACCTCAATTTGTCGCAACCTCTAAGTTCACTATGAGCAAAATGGTAAGCAAACATGGCGATAACAAATGGGTTGAAACCTACGCCGCTCAGCCAGGCGAAACCGTCGACTACCTCATTCAATACAAGAATGTCGGCGAAGCACAACAGGATAGCGTCACTTTCCGTGACACACTTCCTACTGGCGTAACCTACGTCAATGGTTCAACTACCTTTGGTAACTCAAAAACTCCAGCTGGCACCAAAGCGAGCGATAATATCGCTAACGGAACTGGTATCAATGTCGGTTCATACGCAGCCGGTGCAAATGCCTGGGCAATCTTTAGCGCTAAAGTTGCGGCTAACGATCAACTCCCAACCTGTGGTGCCAACACGCTTATAAATAAAGCCAAGGTCACTACCGGTGGTGGTTCGATTGAAGACACAGCAAACGTAACTGTTTCGAAAGAATGTAAAACTCCAGTAACCCCTGTTAAAACAGTTACTCCTGTTACTCCAGTTGAGCTTCCAAAAACAGGTGCTGGCGAAAACATCGCCGCTGTCCTTGGTCTTGGTTCTTTGATTACAAGCATCGGCTACTACGTTACTAGCCGTCGCCTAGGTATCAACCAATAATCCGAGTCTGACCGCTCTTGCCTACTGAAGCGATTCAGACAAAATAACCCCCGCTATCTATGCGGGGGTTATTTTTGTTATACTGACAGTACTATGACAAAGCAAAAAAAGAAGCGTAACAAAGTATACAAAGGTGCCGATGCGGCGCTTACCCACCCAATCGTCACTCGTATTTCCGCCGCCAACAGAGGCAAAACTAGTCAATGGTGGTTTGATCGCAAGAACTTTTTAAAACCCGTTGCCATTACAAGTTCGGTTGTGGGTATCGTCGCTTGGCTACTTTACGAGCTCGTCCGCGTGGTGAGCGGAGGCTAGCTTGCCAAGCGGCAGGCGGAAACCAAAGGTACTGCCCTGTCCCACGGCCGATTCAAAAATGACCTTACCGCCGTGGGCATCAACCACTTTTTTAGCCAAATAGAGCCCGACACCAGTGCCATCTGGACGCTGTTTGCGGGCATTACTTGCCCGATAAAACTTGCTAAATAGTTGGGATTGTTCGGCCA
This sequence comes from Candidatus Saccharimonadota bacterium, assembly GCA_043737705.1. Classification (GTDB taxonomy): domain Bacteria; phylum Patescibacteriota; class Saccharimonadia; order Saccharimonadales; family Saccharimonadaceae; genus UBA1547. Next base: position 4,379 of record JAYTAD010000059.1, read on the forward strand.
GAGGCACGCCAATGCCGGCGTCTTTCACAGTAAAAACTACTTCCCCATTTTCACAAATTAGTTTGACGTGAATATGCGTATGTTCGGGTGAGTAGTACAGGGCATTATCGGCAAAATTCATAATAACCTGTCGCATTTTGCCTTCGTCTAGGTCAAGTAACGGAAAGTCCGCTGGGGGCTTGTACAAAAATGTCAGATTTCGTGAAGCTGCAGTCGTTGCCAGGCTATCGAGCTCTTGTTCGACAACCTTGGCAAGCCGGGTTGGTCGTTTGTCAATTATAAATTTACCGGTTTGGAGCCGCGAAACATTAAGAAAATCATTAATTAAATGCACCATTCGCTCGCTACTAGTGAAGGCCTCGTTCAACAAGTGCTTTTGGGCATCTGTTATCTTGCCGACATCGCCTTCAATCACCATACTAATATAGCCTTTGACACTTGTCAGCGGTGTTCGAAGTTGATGACTGGCCATACCGACAAACTCGTCTTTGGCTTTATCAAGGCGCTGGAGTTGAGCGTTACTGGCACGGAGTTCGCTGGTCGCTTGATTGACCCGCTGTTGAAGCGTTTCGTTCAGCTCTTTTACCTCTTGGATAGAAAGAGCATTTTGAATAGCAATCGATAATCCGTCAGACACGGTGCTGAGTACTTTCATATCGCGAGTTGTATAGCCTGATGTCAGGTGCTCACCCAGGCATAAGTAGCCAATTATCTTATCAGCTTGGACCAGAGGCAGGATGACTTCGACTCGATGGCTGGCCATTAAACGTCGAATCGGATCATGGGGCTCTCGCAACGAAGCGACAATAACTCCATCGCGTGTATCAGTCACTTTTTCGAGATATTTTGTATCATTTTTCGGCAATTGCTTATGGTGTTGTGTGCCCGCAGAGATGTAATGACCATCGAGCGTATTAATAAAGAAAAAAGCTTGCTCGCTTTTTAGAGTTCGACCAATTTCGGTCGCCGCTCGCTCTAACAATCCTCGTAGGTCAGTTGTGGAAGTTAAAATTTTATTAAGTTGTGCAAAAAAATCATCAGTATTGTAATTATCTTTGTAAAAAACTGTGTTGGTGAAACGATCAAAAAGCCGTTTAGTCGGCTGAAAAAAGAAGGTCAACACTAATGCTAAACCAACCGTTACTGGACTCTGTTCGATAATGTTCGACCCGCCACCGATGAGAAGGTTCGACAAGGTATAGGCAAAAATATAGTATGCACCGGCAAGTGTGCCGATAGACAGCACATACGCTGCCGTCCGTACAATCGCCAGCCTGACGTCGAACAGCCCATGGCGAGCAATCGCATATACAATCGTTCCGACCAACACCACGGTCACAAACGGGCTCAAGCGAGTTACCTGCCAATTGTTGAACAAGATTGGAATGGCTGTATTCAACAGAAGGCCTGCCAACGCACTAGACAAAAATGCAATCCAAACAAGTCGTGCCTGCATTTTTCGACCTTTTTCCCACCGTGAAGACATGACAAGTGAATTTCTTGTAATCAACGCAAGTAGCGCAACAAAACCGGCAGCATACAACCCCAGCAAGGGACCAACAGAAAACCGTAGCTCGCCAAAAGGACCGGACGTGACTTCACCCGCGACAAGATATGTGGCCGATAATCCCAAAAGTACAACGCTGACTACCGACACTGTCATTATTTCAAATCGATTAATAATCCGCTTGACTGGGAAGTAGTACGTAAATATAAGTCCCAATAAGACGACTCCATATCCACTAATATAAGCTGCCTTATTCGCGATATCGTTGACAATCAAGCTGGATGCGTGATACTCGGTAACATAGTTGGCTATTATCCACGCGCAGATAATAACGCTCATAAGCGCAAACGAACGAGCAAAAGCAGCCTTACTGTCATGCATTAAGACAAAGGCCCCCAGGGCGAGATTTATAATACAAGCAAAAACAAGAATTATTATTTCCACGCTTTTAGTGTAGCGTAAGCAGCATTGTTTTTATAGTCACTATTCAAAGATAAGCGAATCGTCTTCGCTGCCCTTGACGAGACGATTTAATGCATTTCTGGCAAGCATTCCCTTGATTGTCCACATATGTCTATTCATTTTTTTGTAAAATTCGGGTACGTAACCATAGACAGCCTGGCTTTTGTCGGAACCTAAGTAGGATTTAGGCTGAGAACCTGCAAGTGATACAAACGGTATAGCAAGGTACTCTTTTAATTTTTTAAGAGGTTTATCGTCAATAATTGACACCAGGTGGTCAATGCCATGTTCGAGAGCTGACCTATACATGGCCCGATAGAGCTGAACACTCACTGGCCCCTCACCGCGACGATACTCGGGCAGTACGGCAATCGTTCCTACGTCCCACGCTTTGTCAAAATCCACAATCCCATGCCGTTGAGCTACCTCATCGATACTAATAGCGAAAGGTTCATTCTGGACATCGTTTAAGGTCTTCAGGCCTTGCGGTGAATTTCCTATAACACGTAGTACTCCCGTTGCTTTTTCTAGAGCACGGTCAACCGATATAAAAAACGTACTCGCCTCCTCGTAGGGACCATATTCTTTTCTCATTTGCTCGGCATCATTACCATACGCTTGTTCGAACACGACTCTTTCAATCTGACGGCCAATATTTGCATATTTGCTACCACCATTAGTCTCGATAGTGACATATTGACGAGTGCTCGGTACGTTCACAGCCCGTTCGTCCAACAACTCTCTTGTCAGCGTGTTCAGTTCATCTTGGGACAACTCATAGCTAGGCGTCAAAGACTCTAATTGCTCAGTCGAGCCATGATCTTCCATTAAAATTCCCTATGTTCAGCAGTTTCGCTGTCAAAGAATTGTTTAGTAAAGTTAACTGCCTCGATTGGGTCAAACGCCTTGCAGGTATATATGTCGACACTATAAAACAGCATAGGCTGCTCCCACGCGTAAAAATGTGCGCCCGACGTCTCCCAGTGTATCCAGCCAGCCCATCCATATTGATCACTGCGGTGCGTGACTGGTTCGATTAGTTGCTTCATACCAGTCACAACCGATAATTCGGACAAGTATTGTTTTATTTTATCGGCGGTAATCGCCTTTTTCGGATACGCCTCAATTACAAGTCGTTGTCTATAAATGGCTGGCGCAAGATCAATCATGTCAACTATTATGCCTATTCTTCAAGATTTAGTAATAACTACGAGCATTATACCACGCGCTTGAACCAAAAGTCAGTCTAACGTATGATAAAGCTATGACCAAGATAGCCATCATCGAAGACGACCCAGTTATTAGCCAAATGTACCGCATGAAATTTGAAGCGGACGGATTTGACGTACAACTCGCCAATAACGGCAAACGAGGCGTTGCGTTGGTGGCAGCTTTTTCGCCCGACATTATTTTACTCGATTTGCAGATGCCCGAGATGGACGGAGCCGAAGCCCTGGCTATCATTCGTAAAGATGAACCAAGCAAAAATACTCCGGTTATTATCTTGACTAACCTTGGTGAAGAAGAATCTCCAAAGGAAATCCGCAGCCTCGGTATCCACAGTTACATCGTCAAAGCCGACCTGACACCACGCCAAGTAGTACAACGCGTCAAAGAAGCTCTCGGAACAAATTAGAGGTCTTGTTGGCCTTGTCGATCGGCAATCACTCGTGCCGCTTGGATGACGTTATCAAATAAAGCCGCCACGGTTAGCGGACCAACTCCCCCTTTTTGAGGTGTAATCGTAATATCGTCGAGCTCCCGAACGTCAAGGCCCACGTCGCCGACAATTTCACCGTGCTCGGACGCCGTACCCGCATCAACGATAACCGTTCCTGGCTGAATCATGTCTCGCTTAATTAGTCCCGGCACACCGGTGGCGGTGACAACAACTTGTGATTCACGAAGCGCTGACGTTAAATCAAGCGTTGTATCGTCATAGACTGTCACATTTAGCCCAGCCCCCAGCCAAAGACGCGCCAGTGGTTCACCAACCAAGCGTCCATTGCCAACGATTGCAATCGCCTTGCCTTCCAGCGCCACGTTATAGCCCGCCAGCAACCAATCTATCGCCATAGCAGTTGCCGGAGTAAAGACAGCCCCCTGACCCAGCCCATCAACATCTTTTTCGGGCGCCACCGCATTGACGGCAGCATCGGTTTGAGATGAGTCGATTAGTGGTAGTTGAATAATCATGCCATGAACAGAACCGTCGTTATTTAACGTTTCGATTTGCGCCACCAAATCAACCTGTTTAATCTTGTGCACGTCAACTTCAACTAAAATATCGGCGCCGTAAGCTTGTTTGAGCCGAACGTACATATCAATCACCGGTGCGTCGGTAGTTTGTATGATTGCCAGCCTGGGTATGACTCGCCATGACTGGCGTAGTGCCCGCACTTGCTTTAATTGGCGCTCTTTTATAAAGCCGGCCAGCTCTGCTCCATCTAAAATCTTCATTACCTCTATCTTAGCAAACAATACACCCTTGGCACACATTAAAGGTTCGCAAATTATCGTATAAGCGAGTACTATTAAAGCATTAGGGCATTGTAATTATCGATAAATAACTAAAAAAGGTATGGGTATGAAAAAAATTAGCAAAACGTCAACTGTTAAGATATTAGTGGCTTCTTTAATACTCGGCCTTGCCGCAGTCTCCATAAACTCTCCTCTCGTGCAAGCTCTGCAATCTACCGTAAATCTTGGTACAGCCACGCCTTTTGCAATACTGGCCGGAACTCCTGCGATTACGGATACCGGATCCTCCGTTATAACTGGAAATGTTGGATTAAGCCCAATGGCTGGTTCTGGCATTAGTGGATTACTCTGTACGCAAGTAACTGGAACAATCTACGCAGTTGACGCGACGGGTCTTCCTTGTTTTACGGTTAACGGACCCTTGCTTGTTACTGCAAAGAATGACTTAGATACCGCGTACACGGACGCCGCCAACCGGATACCAGTTACAACCGTTCCCACGGAACTCGGCGGAACGACAAAAACTGCCGGTGTCTATGCTTCCGGAGCAACAACTTTTGATATTACCGCTGGGGCAGGTCCGTTAGTTATCGATGCTCAAGGCGATCCTT